>DASWRR010000494.1:0-1530 GCA_036403055.1 Ilumatobacteraceae bacterium
AGATCAGCATGGTCGGGCCGGCCGAGAACGAGATGCTCGAGGCGTACACAACGCTCGGGTACCTCGCCGCGAAGACCGAACGCATCGATCTGCTCGCCTGGGTGACGGCGGCCATCTACCGCGCACCCGGCCTGCTGGCGAAGGAGGTGACGACTTTGGACGTGCTGTCGCAAGGCCGTGCCTGGCTCGGGATCGGCGCGGCGTGGAACGAGGAGGAGAGCGTCGGCCTCGGCCTTCCGTTCCCGAAGACCGCCGAGCGATTCGAGCGGCTGGAGGAGACGCTGCAGATCTGCTTGCAGATGTGGAGCGAGAGCGATGGGCCGTTCGTCGGCAAGCACTACTCGTTGGGCAGGACGCTGAACTCACCGCAGTCCGTTCGCCGACCGCATCCACCGATCCTCATCGGCGGCAGCGGCGAGAAGAAGACATTGCGACTCGTGGCGCAGTACGCGCAGGCGTGCAACCTCTTCGCCGGACCTGAGCTCGCGCACAAGCTCGACGTGCTTCGGGCGCACTGCGACGACATCGGTCGCGACTACGACGACATCCAAAAGACGGTGATGACAGTGCTCGATCCGGGTCCGCGTGGTGAGAACGTCGACGCCATCCTGACTCAGTTGGAAGGCCTCGCATCGCTCGGCATCACTCACACGCACACCGGCATGAAGGACGCTTCGTCGGCGGCGAGCTATGAGTTGTTCGGCGACAAGATCATTCCGGAGGCAGCCAAGTTCTGACGAACCGCGCCACGTAGGCTCAGCGCGTGGCTGACGCGATCATCCTTGCCAAGGGCCTGACCAAGATCTATTCGGCAGGGCCGGCCGGGGAAGTGGTCGCAGTCGACGACATCGACCTCGAGATCAACTCGGGAGAGATCTACGGATTGCTCGGCCCGAACGGCGCCGGCAAGAGCACGACCATCGGGATGCTGACGACGCGTGTCGTGCCGACTCGCGGCTCGATACTGATCGGCGGCGTCGACCTCGTCGCTCGTCCCGCGCTGGCCAAGCAGTTGATCGGGGTCGTGCCGCAGAGCAACACGCTCGACCGAGCGATGACCGTCTTCGAGAACCTCGAGTTCCACGGCCGGTACTTCGGGATGACCGGCAAGCAGGCGAAGAAGACGGCGTCGGAGCTTGTCCAGCGAGTGCGACTCGCCGAGCGTGCGAAGGCTCCGGTGATGGCGCTGTCGGGTGGCATGGCGCAGCGGTTGATGGTCGCGAGGGCGATCATGCACCGTCCGCAGGTGCTGTTCCTCGACGAACCGACAGCGGGGCTCGATCCGCAGAGCCGAATTGCGTTGTGGGAGATCCTCGGCGATCTCCACGACGACGGCCAGACCATCCTGCTGACCACGCACTACATGGAGGAAGCCGACGAGTTCTGTGACCGCGTCGCCGTCATGGATCACGGCAAGATCCTCGCGCTCGACACGCCGACCGAGCTGAAGGCGTCGATCGGCGCAGGGCGGATCGTGATCGTCTCGGCCACCGGCGATCTCGACGCGCTCGCCGACACGCTGGTCGCCCG
>DASWRR010000495.1:0-4210 GCA_036403055.1 Ilumatobacteraceae bacterium
CAACGAACACGCCCGCCGGCGACGGCACCGAAGCCATGCCACAGGCGGGAGTTGCGGGCGGCGCAGACGCTCCGACGGATGGGCACAGCGTGACGTCGAAGAACTGCGTCGCCCGGTTGCCCGACACGTAGAGGTTGTTGCCGATGAAACCCGCTGTGCCGTTCGCGCCGCGGCCGTCACCGGTGGCCGCAACGAGACCGACGGTCTGGTTGCGCGGATCGCCGTCCGGCTTCGTGATCACCCTGACGTACTTCTCCGTGAGGTCGGTGACGTAGAGGCCGATCGCGTTCTTTGCGGCGGTCGTGCAGGTCGCGGTCGGCAGACCGCAGAACACGCCCGATCCATCGAGCGGACCGAGCGCCATGCCGTTCGGCTTCAGCGTGCGGACGTCGGCCAGCGGAGCCATTCCGGTCGCCATCGTGACGCCGTCGATCGGATCCGGAACCATCGTCTCGGTCGTCGAATCGAAGGTCAGGCGCCAGACGGCGACGCTCTTCACCGCGTTGTCGGGAACGTACACGTAGTGCAGGTTCGGATTGCCCATCGCCGGCCGCGGGTCGTAGACGCCTTGCCCGGCTGAGCCGACGGCGTCGTCGCCGCAGACGGCGAAGTTCAGCGCGAACCGTCCGCCTGTGATCGGATCCTGACGACAGAAGCCCTGGGCGTGATCCGACGACCACCAGTGGCCGCCGAGCGCGCCGGGCAGCCAAACTGCGCCGCCCTTGGGCGCAGTGATGCCCCACGCGTAGAGCGACGCGGATGCCTGGACGTAGCTGAAGCGAGCCACGTTGGTCGACGACGCGCCCGATGTCAGTTGCACGTTCACGTCACCGGAGTTCGCCGTTGCGGGGCTGTCGACCGTGCACGTCGTCGCCGATGAGCACTTGACGAACGTTCCAGCCGTCGACCCGAAGTTGATGTTGGCCGAGCCGTCCGTGGGGAAGTTCGTTCCCGTGACGGTGACGACCGTTCCGCCAGCGGTCGATCCGCTCGAGGGCGAGATGCCGGTGATCTGCGGCCCGACGGCGGCCGCAACATAGCTGAAGCCACCGACGGCCGTCGCGGATTGCGATCCGACCGTCGCCGTGACATCAACCGTGCCGGCGCCCCCCGGTGTGGTCACCGTGCAGGAGGTCGACGATGCACAGCTCACGCTGGTTCCAGCGTTGTGGTCGAACGAGAACGCGGTCGTCGCGGTGAAGCCGGTTCCGCTGATCGTGACGACGTCACCACCTGCGGACGCTCCGCTCGATGGCGTGATCGTCGCGATCGACGGCGTGTAGCTGAAGACGTCCGCGGGGACGACCGGGGACGACGACGGTCCCGACGTCACGACGATGTCTGCTGAGCCAACGCCTGCCGGGCTCGTCGCCGTACAGGTCGTGCTGTTGCAGGTGACGTTGCTTGCCGGCACTGCCGCGCCACCGCCCACGGGCGAGAAGGCGATCGACGAGGGGCCGCCGCTTGTGAGGTTCGTGCCCGTGATCGTCATCGTCGTGCCGCCAGCTGCGGGTCCGAACGACGGGTTGATCGACGTGATGGCCGGTCCGGCGGGCGCTGTGTACGTGAACCGGTCAGCGGCGTTCACGGCGCTCCGTTGTCCGCCGACGTTCACGACGACATCAACCGTTCCGCTCCCCGTGGGGCTGACGGCGGTGCACGACGTGGCCGACGCGCACGTGGCCGCAACCGGCGCCGCCGCACCGAACGTCACCGTCGTTGCGCCGGGCGCGACGCCGAAGCTGGTTCCGGTGATCGTCACCGACGTGCCGCCAGTCGCGAGACCGGTGTTCGGCGCGATGGACGTCACCGTCGGAGCCGGCGGTGGAATCGCGACCTTCCAGAGGTGACCTTGTTGGTTCGTCACGACGGCGGCCAGGAACTGGGGGTCGTCACCGATGTACAGATCGCCGTTCGGTCGATATCCGAGAGCGAGCGGGAACGCGTACGAGTTGAACGTCGTCTGGACCTGGTTGCTGTCCTTCGCCGAGTATGGCGGCACGGCACTCGACACGAGATCCGCGGTAGGTGACGAGGTCGTCAGATCGACCCTGTAGACGTAGTTCGTTGCGCCGCCCTTGGCGGTGTCGCTGACGTACAGGAAGCGGCTGCCGTCGTAGGCCAGACCACCGGGGAACCCAATGCCGGTGCCCGTCCCGACTGCCGTGCAGACCGAGCTCGCCGAGCATGGCGGGCGGCCGCCGAGGCCCAGAGGGTCAGCGATCTTCGACACTCCACCGAGTCCGCCGACCTCGGCGATGTACACGTCGTTGCCGACCTTCGCGAACGAGTTGACGCCGACACCATCAGAGGTTGAACCGATCAAGGTCACGGCGGGGGAGCCGGAGGTCGTGTTGTTGACGTTCGCAACGCGCATCACGTCACCCGACTTGATGTACCCGACGAGCAGATCTTGCTGGCCGGCAACCGGACTGTTGAACAGCGCCAGTGCTGTCGGTCGTCCACCGGCCGTTCCTCCGCCTTTCTGCGAGATGTTCTGCACGTTCATCGTCAACGACGAGCCGATTGCCGGAGCCGCAGTGTCGACGCCCGTGATCTTGTAACGCACGACCTTGATGCTCTTCGAAGAGGCGTCCGCGACGTAGAGGTACATCGACCTCGCGTCACCGGGCACAGCGCCCGCGACGACTTGGCCGCCCGACTTCGCGGTGGCGTTGCAGACACCCAAGACGAAGCCCCCGTTGTTCGCTGTGTTCGCCGTCGGATCGAGACGGCACAGACCGTTGAGTTGGTCGCCGACCCACCAGTGCCCGCCCGCCGCGGACGCGTCGGGCAGCCAGACGATGCCGCGGGGGAGCGTCGGCGAGATCCCGGCAGTCGCGGCCGTCGTGTCGATCGCGCCGGCGATCAACGTTCCCGGCACCGGGTTCGCCGCGATCACCGGTGCCCCTGCGGCATATGTTGCAAAGCCGATGAGGAGGGCGAGAGCGAGGCCCAGGCGCCCCCAGCGGTTTCTCCACCCATACGTCAGCCAACGGGCGCGGCCGTCGGGCCGCGCAAATGCGCTCGTCATGATTTTCCGTCCCTTTGTCGCGGAGCGATCCCGAGGTCGCTCGTCGCCACTCACCGTGACAGGCGATGGGCGCGTTCGTCAATGAATCGAACGACTTAGGAGGGTACTGCCGCGAGGACTACGACTATTTGCCCATGTCTGCCAGGTACGATGCATCTCACCAGGAGTTGTTAACCCGGACCCACCCGATATTTAACGCTGACTTAACGTATCGGAGAAGTGTCGCGAAACGACTACGCTACGTGATATCGCGGTCGCGGGTCCATTCCGGCCGTTGGGCGCGCGTCTCGATCGACCAGTCGCTGCCGAACACCGCCGATGCCTTCGTCTCGACGAGTCTGCAGGCGTCTTCACGCGACATCGGCCCAACCTTGACGATCGCGCCGAGCGACGTGTCGCCGGCGCCAGGAGGCTGAACTTCGCCGCCGAGATCGCTCGAGACAAGACGCGCTTCGGCCTCCTCGATGTCTGCGTCATCCGGTCCGCGAAGCGTCAAGAACACGTACCAACCCGACTCACCCGCATCGTCCGAATCGGCATCGGCGTTCACGCGTCAAACGTTAGTTGCGCAAACGTTTCGTGTCTGCAGGTGTCGGCATGCGCAGGCTCGGTTCTGAACCGAACGCACGCCTGATCGACCGAGCACTGGTCATGGGCCCAATCGATTGGGAGCATGATGCGCAGATCGTCCCCGCCCCTGTCAACGCCCTATCAACGGACGGTCGCTCGCTCGGCCGGGCTCGATGGCCGACCGTTCCCTCGGCCAAGGTTTGCAACCGTGCGGTCCACGCTCATATAGCGGCTAAACCTTCGTGAAGCTCTGGTCGATAACAACACGTACGTATTCGTGTGCACCGCGCAGAGCACTGCGGCGCTGTCAACCCGATCAAGGTGGAAGTTCGAATGAGCATGCAATTTTCCCAAGTGCTGCACGTGGCGCTCGGGGTCGTCAACGCCGTGCCGACGGAGCGTCGGGCCGCGTTGGCGGAGGAGCGGCTCATCTATCTCGCATCGAACCACGGCTTCTCGCCGGCACCGGGCACTCGCCGCGACGAGATCTGGGAGGCCGCCGCCGACGTGTTGTCGCGCGTCGACAAGCTGTATCACGAAGGCCGGCTCGACGAGATGCTCTGCGGTCTGCCACCGCACAGCCCTGGCGTCGACCCGTTGAACCTG
>DASWRR010000496.1:0-1620 GCA_036403055.1 Ilumatobacteraceae bacterium
GTCAGCGCATCGCCGCACTCCTGCACGAGGCCGGCCTTCGGCGCGGCGACGGTGTCGCGCTGGTGCTGCCGAACTGTCGGGAGTTCCTCGAGATCACCTGGGGCTGTCAACTTTCCGGCCTGTACTACAGCGCGGTGAACACTCACTTCACCGCCGACGAGGTGTTGTACGTCCTCGGCGATTCCGAAGCGCGTGCGGTGTTCGTCGACGCGTCGATGACGCAGTTGGGCGCACGCATCGTCGAGGAAGCAACCGGCGTCACCCTGCGCATCGCGGTCGCTGGCGCCCTGCCGGGCTGGCGTCCATACGATGCGGCGCTCAATGAGGGCGGGGAGGCGCCGCCGGCTACGGACGGTTCCGAGATGCTGTACTCCTCCGGCACCACCGGCCGACCGAAGGCGGTGCGTCGCCCACTGCCGACCGATGGCAACGGGTCATGGGGGCAGAGTGTTCTGGAGCAAGCGCTGACGAAGCGCTACGCGATGACGTCGTCCGACGTCTACCTGTCGCCTGCACCGCTGTACCACGCGGCGGGGGTCAACTACACGATGGCGGTGCAGCGCGTTGGCGCAGCGTCCATCCTGATGCGCAGGTTCGACGCAGAGACGGTGCTGAGACTGATCCAGGACCACCGCGTGACCCACGCGCAGTTCGTGCCGACCATGTTCGTCCGGATGCTCAAACTGCCTGAAGCGGTCCGCAATTCGTACGACGTGTCCAGCCTTCGATGCGTGATCCATGCGGCAGCTCCGTGTCCCGTGGACGTGAAGCGTCAGATGATGGCGTGGCTCGGCCCGATCATTCACGAGTACTACGGCGGCACAGAGGGTTTCGCGGGCTCGACGATCGAGCCTGGGGAGTGGCTCGCCCACCCCGGCTCGGTCGGCAAGCCGTTCAGCCCGGTTCACGTGGTCTCCGAGGACGGCACCGAACTCCCGGTGGGGGAGTCCGGTGAGTTGTTCTTCGAGGGCGGCCCGACGTTCGAGTACTTCAAGGATCCCGCGAAGACCGCGACCGTCTCCAACGACCGAGGATGGCGAACGCTGGGTGACATGGGTTATCTCGACGACGATGGATACCTGTACCTCACCGACCGCTCGTCGTTCATGATCGTCTCGGGCGGAGTGAACATCTATCCGCAGGAGGCGGAGAATCTTCTCGTCATGCATCCGAAACTCGTCGATGCTGCCGTATTCGGCGTTCCCAACGACGAGTTCGGTGAGGAGGTCAAGGCCGTCGTGCAACCCATGGAAGGTGTGGCCGGGGATTCCGCACTGGCAGCCGAGCTGATCGAGTACTGCCGATCGCACCTGGCGACCTACAAGTGCCCTCGTTCGATCGAGTTCGATCGGGATCTGCCTCGCGACCCGAACGGCAAGCTCTACAAGCGACGCATTCGTGATCGCTACTGGCAGGGTCGCGCGTCACGAATTCTGTAGCGGGCGGAACGTCACCGGGAGGCTGCCGGGGGACCGGAACGGCATGCCCACGATCTTGGTGTCATCGGAAGGCACGAGCTGCAGGTCGGTCACGCGGTCGAACAGGCTGTTGAGCATCGCCTTGGTCTCGACCCTGGCCAGGTGCATGCCCAGGCAGCTGTGAATGCCTCCGGCGAAGGAG
>DASWRR010000497.1:0-6137 GCA_036403055.1 Ilumatobacteraceae bacterium
GGTCTGGCGGTACAGCCGCATCGGCGAGCTGCAGCTCGACCGGTTCCACCCGACGGTGCCTTCGACCCGCGTGGACGGCGCCAACGGCCACCTCGTCGACCATCACGATCTCGACACCTCGACGGTTCACGACATCTTCGACGAGCTGAGCGCGTCGTTCTACGGCGAGACGGTGCTGTCGATCCCTCGTGGTCAGCACGTCGTCAAGCCGATCGTCGTCACCCACACGATCCATGGAGCCGATCAAGCGACGTTCCCGCGACTCGTGATCGACGCCGGCGAGAACAGCGAGGTCACGGTCGTCGAGCGCTTTGTCTCCGACGGATCTGGCGCAGGACTGGTCGTGCCGCGACTGTTCGTGCGAGCCCAGCAGGCGGCGCGGGTGACGTACCTCGCGATCAACGAGCTCAGCACGTCGGTGTGGCAGCTCGGTCATCAGCAGGCGATCGGTGAGCGCGACTCCACGATGCTGCTGGCCACGGTCGCGCTCGGGGGCGAGTACGCCAGGGTCCGCACCGATGTGAAGGTCGTCGGGACTGGCGCCAGCACACGGCAGGTCGCGTTGTACTACGCGGACGACACGCAGATGCATGACTTCCGCACGCTGCAGGACCACGTCGCCCCGCGCACCACGAGCGATCTGCTGTTCAAGGGCGCGGTGCAAGACACCGCCCGCAGCGTCTACACCGGGCTCATCCGGATCGGTCACGAGGCCAAGGGGTCGGTGGCCTATCAGACCAACCGCAACCTGACTCTCAGCGCCGGCGCCTGGGCGGAGAGCGTCCCGAACCTCGAGATCGAGACCAACGAAGTGAAGTGCAGCCATGCCAGCACGATCGGGCCGATCGACGAGGAGCAGCGGTTCTACCTCGAGAGCCGCGGCATCCCGCCGGAGACAGCGGAACGGTTGGTCGTGCTCGGCTTCTTCGACGAGGTGCTGACCCAGCTGCCGGTCGGTCAGATGGCCGCCGATCTCCGCACGCAGGTCGCGGCCAAGCTCGATCGGCGCGTTCGATGACCACCGTTGTCGGACCGCTCGCCGATCTCGCTCCCAACAGCGCCACGCGTTTCGAGCTCGACGGTCGCGCAGTGGCGGTCGTGCGAATCGGCGACGACGTGTACGCGATCGGCGATACCTGCAGCCATGCCGACTTCTCGCTCAGCGAGGGCGAGCTGTTCTGCGACACCAAGGAGATCGAGTGCTGGAAGCACGGCAGCACGTTCAGCCTGGAGACCGGTGAGCCGCAGACGCTGCCCGCGACGCAACCTGTGCCGGTGTACGTCGCTCGAGTCGTCGACGGCATGATCGAGATCGAACTGGAGGATCAGTGAGCACGCTCGAGATTCGCGACCTCGTCGCGTCCGTTGCCGGTAAGACGATCCTCAACGGGATCACGCTGACCGTCAGCTCCGGCGAAGTGCACGCGGTGATGGGTCCCAACGGTGCCGGGAAGAGCACGCTCTCGGCGATCGTGATGGGCAAGCCGGGTTACGAGGTGATCTCCGGTTCGGTGCAGCTCGACGGCATCGACATCCTCGCGTTGCCGAGCTGGCAGCGCGCCCAAGCCGGTCTGCATCTCGTGATGCAATACCCGACCGAGGTGCCGGGGGTCCAGCTGATCGACGTCATGCATCAGGCATTCGACGCGCGCGGGAAGGGCACGATCGACCTCGACGCACGGCTGCACGCCGAAGCCGATCGCATCGGATTCGACGCAGCACTGCTCCGCAGAGCGCTCAACGTCGACCTGTCGGGTGGCGAGAAGAAACGCAACGAGACGCTCCAGGTGGCGATGCTCGAACCGAAGATCGTGATCCTCGACGAGCTCGACTCTGGTCTCGACATCGATGCGCTGCGCGACTGCGCGGCGCGCATCGAATCGTTGACCAACGAGCGTAACCTCGGGGTGCTGGCCATCACGCACTACAATCGGTTGCTCGAAGTGCTCCGTCCGGACCACGTCCACATCCTGGTCAAGGGGCGGATCGTGTCGTCGGGTGGCCCCGAGCTCGCCGATCAGCTCGAGATCGAGGGCTACGCGGCGTTCGTCGGACCCGACGACGAGGAGCCGTCCGGCGGCACGCTCGCCGACCTTTTCGGATAGGTCAAACGGCTCAAAAGGCCTCTCGCCCACCGGATCGTGCAGGCACGAACGGTGGCATGCCCTCACCGATGGCGGTCGATGACTCCGACCGATGATTCAACCCGGGCATGGTGGACGGACCCGCGCATCGAGCCACGAAGATTTTCTTGATGAAGTCCAGAAAATCTCTTAAGGATCGCCCCGTATCGCCCGATGGATTTGGTGCATATAACAACGGGGCACGGTGGAGGTGAACGGCGGACGCCGCCGTGCGATGGACGGAACGCCGACGAGGAGGGCGCACATGCGTCAGCAAGCCAAGACAACTCTCTACCGGTTGGCACCACTCGTGATGCTCGTCATCACGGTCGCCGCTCCCCGCAAATGGGAGTGACGAAAGCCGGCAGCAGCACCGCGGTACGGGTCGCAACTGCGATCGCAACGTTCGTTGCGCTCATCGCTTCGGTCGGTGCCCCTTTCAAGTGGAATCTTTGAAATTGCGACGCGGGCGTCCCACACACGCCCGCGTCGTTCAACACTCCGATCCGTCCGACCGAGGAACGTCAGGTGCCCGAGAGTTCGATCAACCAGGATTCACGTCATAAGCTCCTCGGCGCCTACATCGCAAGCGTCGCAGTTGTAGCGGTTGGCCTCACGGGAACGATCGTTGTGGTCACCGGACCCGACATCGTTCCCCGGTCGCAAGGTGTGTACATCGCGATCTTCTGTGCGCTGCTGTTCATCGGCGAGACACGCACGAAGTGGTTTCGCTTCGGCGACGCCGGTCAGGTGACCCCCGGTTGGTCGTTCGCATTCAGCATCGTGCTGCTCGGTGCGCCGCTCGTCGCGATTGCGGCGATGGCCGCCTGCACAGTTCTCGTCGATGTTCGTCACCGCAAGCCGATCGTGAAAGTCGTTTTCAACGCGTCGCAGATCAGCGCGTCGCTGGCAGCGGGTGCATTGCTGCTCCACGCCCTCGGGTTGGGCGAGCCGATGACCAACGCAGGGCATCTGTCGTATCGATGGGGAGCGGGCATCCTCGCGGCCGGCGTGCTGGTGTTCGCCGCCAACGGTGTGCTGACGGCGACCGTCCTCGCGCTCCACTACAAGACGAGCCTGCGATCGATGATGAGCCGCAGCTTCTTTGTCAGCATCTCCGCCGACGCTGCGCTGCTCGCCCTGTCACCCATCTTCGTCATCGCCACGAAGTTCAGCCTCATGACGTTGCCGTTGCTCGGTGTCACGGCCGTGCTCGTGTACGAGAGCACGCAGCAGGCGCTGCGTCGAGCGCACGATGCGAACCACGACGGGCTCACCCACCTGTTGAACAGGCGCACGTTCGACCATCACGTCTCCGACTTCCTGGCGTCGAACACGGACGACGTTCGTGGCGCGATCCTCGTGCTCGATCTCGACGGCTTCAAGGAGATCAACGACCGGCTCGGCCATCACACCGGCGACCTTCTGCTCCTCGGCGTCGCCGAACAGCTCACCAAGTCAGCGCCAGATTCCGCGGTTGTCGCCCGCCTCGGCGGCGACGAGTTCGCGGTCCTGATCCCCGATGTCGGCTCGGATGCCGTCACGCTGGCCATCGTCCATCGAATCCGAACCGAGCTCACGCGACCGATCGTCGTCGAGGGCTTCCGCCTGTCTGTTGGCGTCAGCATCGGCGTCGCGTTCGCACCGACCCACGGGCGCACCGCGGACGATCTGCTCAGTGCTGCGGACGTGGCGATGTATCGCGCCAAGCGCTACCGGACGGGTGTCGAGGCCTACAAAGCGCTCGGCACGCGGCCAGAGCGCGGCCGGCTCGGGTTGCTCGGGGAGTTGTCGCAGGCGATCACATCGGACCAGCTCAGGGTGCACTACCAGCCACTCACCCGATTTCGCGACGGCTCGCCGAATGCGATGGAGGCGCTACTGCGCTGGGAGCACCCGACGCTCGGACATGTGCCTCCTGGCGACTTCATCAGGCTCGCCGAGCACACCGACCTCATCGGTCCCCTCACGCAGTTCGTCCTCACACAGGCGACGACCGACGCGCGCCTCGTCGACGACTTCGACCTACGGCTGTCGATCAACGTGTCGGCGCGCAACGTGCAGGATCGACGGTTCCCTGCGACGGTGTTGAAGGCGCTGGATCAGGCTGCGCTCGCTCCCGGTCGTCTCGAGCTCGAGATCACCGAAACCGCGATCGCGAGTGAGCCGCAACGCAGTCTGTATGCGATCAGCGCGTTGCGTGAGGCCGGCGTGCGCGTCGCGATCGATGACTTCGGAACGGGCCAGTCGTCGTTCGCCATGCTGCGCGACTTCACGGTTGATCGGTTGAAGATCGACGCCAGCTTCGTCCACGGAATCGCGACGAGTCAGCGCCAGCAACATCTCGTCGGCGCGATCGTGGCCCTCGCCAAAGGCCTTGGTCTCGAGACGGTGGCCGAAGGCGTCGAGACCGACGAGGCATGGCTGACGTTGCACGAGCTCGGCTGCGACGTCGGACAGGGTTACTTGATCTGCCGGCCGCTGCCGTTGCCCGACCTCGTCGACTGGCTCGACATGCGCCAATCGATGTCCGAGTTGGAGCACGTCGCCTCATGATCATCGTCGTCGCGTGCGTTGCCGCGATCTTGACCGTCCCGCTCACGGGACGCTCTCTCGCACCGCTCGCGAAGCTGGAGCTTCGGCGAGTGTGGATCGTGTGGCTCAGCATCGTCGTGCAGTTCGTCATCACGGTCGTGCCGGGAGTGCCCAACTGGGTCGGTCAGCCGTTGCATCTCTTGACGTTCGTGCTGTCCGCACTGTTCTTGTTCGCCAATCGTCGGTTACCCGGTGCTCTCCTCGTTGGCGTTGGGGCGGCGTCGAACTTGGCCGCGATCGCGGCGAACGGCGGCACGATGCCTGCGTCACCGTGGGCGTGGCGAACCGCCGGCTTTCCCGTGCTGACGGACCACTTCGAGAACTCGAACGTCGTTCACGGCGCGCGTCTGTCGTGGCTCGGTGATGTGTTCGCCGTTCCGAACGGATGGCCGTTCGCCAACGTCTTCAGTGTCGGCGACGTCGTCGTCGTGGTCGCGATGGGTTGGTTCGCACACGCGTGGTGCCGTCGCGAAGTCGAGGCGGCGCCGATCGACGTGGCGTCGCTCGAACGAGTCGCGGTCTCCAGCTCAACCGTTCGGTGATCGAAGGCCGCACGGCGCGCCGCTGTTGGTTACGTTTGCCGTTGCAGCTATGAGGACTCGATGAGCGAACCACATCCCAACGTCACCCGTGTTGCCGCGGCAGCTGCCGAGTTCGGTCTCGCGATCGAGCCGCGCCGCTTTCCCGAGGGAACGAAGACCGCTGCGGATGCTGCAGCGGCAATCGGCGTCGAGGTCGGTCAGATCGTCAAGAGCCTCATCTTCGCCGTCGACGGTGAGGTCGTGCTCGCGTACGTCAGTGGCGCAAACCAACTCGACGAGGAGAAGCTGGCGAAGGCGGCCGGCGGTTCCAACTGCGCCCGAGTCAACGCCGACACAGTGTACGAGACGACCGGCTTCCCGATCGGTGGCGTTCCCCCGTTCGGCCACACGACGCGGCTTCGCGTGTTCATCGATCCCGACCTGTTGCAGTACGACGAGGTGTGGGCAGCCGCGGGGACGTGGCACGACGTGTTCGCCCTGTCACCGGCCGATCTCGAACGGGTCAGCGGCGGGACGGTCACCGACCTGCGCCGTTAGATCCTCCAACGCAACTCCGGGGAGGGCGGTCAGGGCCGCCAGATCGCGGGGTCACGGCCGAGTTGGTCGAAGCGGCGCGTGATCCACAACGGGACGTCCATCGGTTCGCCGTTGCGCAGGCCGGCGACATGCTCGCCGTCGTCGGCCCACACGTGACACGTGTTGACGTTGGCCATCAGCGCGCGGTCGCGAGCCGCCTGCGTGTCGAACGGTGTGCCGTTGGCGTCGCGGTTCTGCGCCATGTTGAACGACCAGATGGATTGGATTGCCACTGGCGCCATCGCTTGCAGCAACGCCGTCGTGTGCGTACAGCCGCGCGGGCCGCCGAACAGCTCGCGGA
>DASWRR010000498.1:0-4890 GCA_036403055.1 Ilumatobacteraceae bacterium
AGTTCACGAGCGACATCGCAACGATCTTTCGTGTCGAGGTCGGCCCGAACCCGGTGGAGAACCCGGAGCCGTACATCGCGATGTCGCCGATCCGCTTCGTACGCGAGATCTCGGTGCCCATGCTGATCCTGCACAGCGAGCAGGACTACCGCTGCCCGATCAGCCAAGCCGAAGAGCTGTTCGTCGCCATGCGCCTTCTCGGCAAGGACGTCACCTTCTACCGGTTCCCCGGCGAAGGACACGAGCTGTCGCGCAGCGGGTCGCCGATCCACCGACGTCAACGCGCCGAGATCGTCCTCGACTTCTTCGCCAAGCACCTGAACCCGAGCTGATCGTTCGCGAGCTCCGGCGAGAAACTCCTTGCCGAACACGAACGCGAGGTACATAGTTTTCGCACGGATTTCTCAAAGTCGCCCCCGCTTGTCCTCGCCCCGCGCGTGACACCGCACGCCGAGCGGATCGGCAACAAGAAGCGGCGTCCCAACTCGCTGATCGTCCTGCACACGACGGAAGGCGGAGAAGGCGATGCCAAGGCCGAGCAACTGGCACACGCGTGCACTCTGCCGGGCGACCGCAAGACCGACGACGGCCTGCGGATGTATGGATCGTCGTACCAGTACGTGGTCGACACCGATCGCGTGATCCCGATCGTCCCCGAGGACTTCGTGTCGTTCTCGGCTCCTGGAGCGAACGACGACGGCATTCACATCGTGATCCCCGGCAGGGTTTCACAGACGCGAGAGCAGTGGCTCGACGCCACGACGTCGGCGTACATCGATCAATGCGTTCTCTTGACGATGGACGTCAGCCGCCGCACAGGGATCCCCATTGTGAAGCTCAGCGTTCTGCAAGTGCAGCAGGGAGCGAGCGGCTACATCGACCACAAGACGGTGAGTGATGCGTTCGGCAAGACCGATCACACCGACGTCGGGCCGAACTTCCCGTGGGACGAGTTCGCCACACGACTCGCCGCGGCGGGCGGCGGCACGCCGCCCCCACCACCACCGCCGCCACCGCCACCGCCACCGCCACCGCTACCAGGTCACGACACCGGAAAGGAGATGGTCGACGACATGCTCCCGATCATCACGAACAAGGACGCGTTGGGAAGAGTCGGTCCCAATGTCATGAAGTGGGCCCTCATGGACGACGGCAGTCTGCGTCTGCTCGACATCGACGAATGGCAAGCGCGCGGCGCGGCGCAAGGCGTGCCGTGGGACAGCGGCCAGTTGCAGTTGCACGGAGCGAACCTCGACATCCACCGATGACGAGCGCTGCAGGAGGCTGAGTCAGCCGGCCAGCCAGGCGTCGATGAGCTTGCGCGCGATCGAGATCGGTGGCGGGATCGGAGGAAGATCGTCACGCCGGAACCACTGCGCGTCGAGGATCTCTATCGGGTCGATCGCGATCTCGCCGGACACCCAGTCGGCCGTGAAGCCGATCATCAGGCTGTGAGGGAAGGGCCACGGCTGGCTCCCCCAGTAGCGCACGTTGCCGACCTCGACCCCGACCTCTTCGCGGACTTCGCGGATGACCGTGCCCTCCAACGACTCACCCGGTTCGACGAAGCCGGCGAGGCAGCTGTACATCGGACTCCGGAACTGTGCGCCGCGAGCGAGCAATGCCTCCTCACCGCGTGTCACCAGCGTGATCATCGCCGGCGCGAGTCGAGGAAAAGCGAGCAATCCGCACGCCGGACATCTCATCGCCCGCTCCCCCGGCTGCTGTTGCGTCGGCGTCGCGCAGCGTCCGCAGAAGCGGTGCGTTCGCGCCCATTCGACGAGTTGTACAGCGCGACCTGCGACGAGCCACTCGTCCTCCCCGGCTCTGGCGAAGAACGAGTACAGGTCGACTGCTGCGCCGTCGGCGGGATCCTCGTCGACCGGCACGTCCACGCCCCAGCAGGCCTCCTCGCCGAGCATTCCGAGGAAGTGCACCGGCCATTCGGCGGTCGTGATCGTGTCGGTGACCCACACGCTCGAGCCGACGACGTGAAAGTAACGGTGGCGGCTGACGTGCCCAGGTACGGCTTGAGAAGGGACGAACGCCGGCATCGTCCTCACCGTAGGTGCGCCGGTGCACGATCGTCGAACGGCGGAGAGAATCGGCCGATAGAACACCCACCATGCGCCGCGTTGTCCTTTCCGTCGCGGTGCTGCTGACCGCGTGTGGCGCATCCACCGCGACAACGCCGACCACGCCGACTGCACTCGAACAGAACGCGACCATGCTGTCGGTCGTCGACGGCGACACGATCGACGTCGACATCGGCGGCCATCGTGAACGAGTACGTCTGATCGGCATCGACACACCCGAGACGAAGAAGCCGAACACACCGATCCAATGCTTCGGACCGGAGGCCACGAAGTTCACGAAATCGCTGTTGCCACACGACACGCCGTTGCACCTCGAGCGCGACGTCGTGGCCCGCGACGATTTCGGTCGCATGTTGGCGTACGTCTACCTCGCCGCCGACGGCACGTTCGTCAACATGTCGATCATCAGCCACGGGTTCGCCCGTGTGCTCACGATTCGCCCGAACGCTGCGCACGCCGACGAGTTCGTCGCTGCCGCGCAGGCCGCGCAGACTGCGGACATCGGTCTGTGGGCGAGTTGTGCGGGATAGCCTCCGCTGCTGATGACCGCACTTGCCGAACGCCTCGGTCACAACGGCGCTGCCAAGCTCGTCATCATCTCCTGCGACGATCTCGGGGCGTGTCACTCGGCGAACCTCGGTGTGTACGGCGCGCTGCGCGACGGTGTCGCGACGTGCGCGTCGATCATGGTGCCGGCCCCCTGGGCGCGAGACGCTGCGATGCGGTACCTGCCGAAGGACGACATCGGCGTGCACCTGACGCTCAACTGCGAGTACCCCGGCTACCGGTTCGGGCCGATCACGCACGCACCGTCCTTGCTCAGCGGTGAGGCCGGGTTCCCGCGGCACATCGCCGACCTCTGGGAGCACGCTGACACCGAGGAGGTGCTTCGTGAATGTCGGGCGCAGATCGAACGAGCACTCGCGTGGGACATCGACGTCACGCACCTGACCCCGCACCTCACAGCGATCACGCTGCGGCCCGAGTTCTTCGATGTGTACCTCGAACTGGCGGTCGAGTTCCGCCTCCCGATCCGCTTGCCGTCGACGATCTCGACCGATCAGGCGGGGTTCCCGTTCAGGCGCCTTGCCGAGGAGGAAGGCGTCGTCTTCCCCGATCATTTCGATCACGACTGGCGCGCCGGCAGCCGGGACCGGGTCTACGACGAGATCCGCTCACTGCAACCCGGCGTCACCGAGATCCATGTGCAACCGGCCATCGACACGCTCGAGGTCCGCGCGCTCACCGACGCGTCCATCGGCTGGATCGACGACTATGAACTGATGACCAACGATCCGCAGCTCGAGAAGTTGATCGCCGACAGCGGCGCGACGCTGATCGGGTATCGCGCGCTCAGGAACGCGATGCGAGGCGGCTGATCGCCGCTGCAGCTTCGCCGTTTTTCAGCAGTTCGAAGAGCGCCGCCGTGGAGCCGGTCGACTTCAACTTTCCTTGCATGTAGGCAACGGTCGGATCGAGACCGGCGTCGCCAGCCGCGATCGTCACGACGACATCCGCGTCGTCGGGCCCGTCGACGGCCTCGTCCTTCTTGCTGAACGCAACGCGGTACTGAACGCTCACGGCGAGACCGACGCGCGGATGCCGGCGAACAGATCGGTCTCGACCTCACCCTCGGCAGGCGTCCCGACCAATGATCGAGCGAGGATCCAGTCCTCCCACGGGTACACGTCGGCGAGCTCGTCGTCGGACAGGCCGAACCACCATGGTTCGGTCGGATCGACCTGCGTCGCATGTGCGCGCAGCGCGCCGCTGCGGGCCCACAAGAAGTTGTGGACATCGAGTCGTGTCGTGATGCGGTCGTCGTGGCCCGGGCGCTTCAGCCAGTCCTCGTCGAACGGTGATTCGCCGCGCAGCTGGATCATGGCCTCGTGCACCGCTGTCAGCCGAGCCTTGGCCCACACCGAGTAGTAGAGCTTCTGAGGTTGGTACGGCTCGCCGAGCTCGGGGTACCACGCAGGGTCGCCGGCGCGCTCCCAGGCCAGGATCGAGATGTCGTGCACCTTCAGGTGATCGGGGTGCGGATACCCGCTCTGATCGTCGCCGTACGTGATGAGCACGTCGGCGCGCTGGTCGCGGATCGCCTTGACCAACCTGCCCACGGCTTCGTCGATCGGGGCTTGGTTGAACGACTCGGGATGGAGGTTCGGGTCCGTGTCGACCATGCCGGAATCGCGGTAACCGAGCATGACCACTTCGTCGTAGCCGATGATTGCAGCCGACCGGGCGAGCTCATCGGTGCGCAACTCCGCGAGACGCGACTTCTCCTCCTCGGGCGACAGGCCGTGGAACGGCTGGCCGGGTTCGCGTAGCGCCGGATTCTGCAGTTCGCCCTCCTCACCGCCGGTGCAGCAGACCAGCACGGTGTGCACCCCTTGCGCTTTGTACATGGCGACGGTGGGCGCGCCCTTCGACGCTTCGTCGTCGGGGTGAGCATGGACGGTGAGCAGACAGAGCCGTTCCTTCACGCGTGTGAACGCTATCGAGAACAGTCGCAACGTAGGCTGCTCCGTCGTGCGTCGCCTCGTGGCTCTCCCCGTTGCACTGGCCGCGCTCACGATGGTGGCCGCGGGGTGCCGCCACGATGGGCGGGTGATGCGGCCGGCGTTACCGAGCCAGAACGGCAGCGTCAGCACGACTGCGGCGACGACCGTCCCGTCGACCGAGAGCGACTTCTTCGACTCGGTCGCCAGTGATCCGGGTCTCCCGGGCGGCCCGATCGAGCCGTCGACGACTGGAACCGGTCCCAGCACGCTCGCCCAACTGGTGGCCGTCG
>DASWRR010000499.1:0-2528 GCA_036403055.1 Ilumatobacteraceae bacterium
CCGCACGTACCCCGAGTACTTCACGTGGAAGAAGCGGGCCTACCTCGGGACGGTGATCGGCGCGTCAGCGCGACGAGCGCGGGTCGTTGCAGTCCCGAGTGACTACGTTCGTGATTCCGTCGTCGAGGCCTACGGTGTCGACCGTCGAAACGTCCATGTCGTGCCCCACGGCTTCGAGCCGAGCCTGCTGTCCGATGTCGCGGAGGAAGGTGATCTGCGTCGCCGCTTCGCGCTCGGCGACGGGCCGGTCATCGTGTACCCGGCAGTGACGAATCGTCACAAGAACCACCGCTTCTTGATCGAGCTCATGGCATCGAGCTGGACGGATCCGGACCTGCGACTCGTGCTCACCGGCGGCAAGGGGACGGCGGACGGCGAGGTGGTCGCCGCCCCAGATCCAAGGATTCGACGAGTCGGCCGCGTGCCCGCGCGCGATCGCAACGGCTTGTTGCACATGGCGACGGCGATGGTGTTTCCCAGCCAGTACGAGGGGTTCGGCGCGCCGTTGATCGAAGCGATGGCGCTCGGTTGTCCGGTCGTCGCAAGTGACTCGACGTGCATTCCCGCAATCGTCGACGGTGCTGGTCTCGTTCTGCCGCTCGACCGCGAGGCGTGGGCCGGCGCGCTCGATCGCGTCACGCACGAGCGCGACACGATGATCGCCGCGGGCCGGGCGCGTGCGATGGCATTCACCGCCGCCGCGTCGGGCGCAGCGTTGGCGGCGGCCTACACCGCTGCGTTGGAGCAATCATGACCGGAAGCCGACTTCGCATCGCGGTCCTGTGTCCTCACTTCGCTCCGGACACCGCGCCGACCGGGCACGTGATGACGCGAATCGTCGCCGAACTCGTGGACCTCGGCCACGAGGTTCACGTCGTCACGTCGCTTCCCTGGTACCGCGCCCATTCGGTGGAGTCGGGTTGGGAGGCGCGTTGGTTCCGGCGTGAGGTCACGGAATGGGGCTCGATCACGCGCGTGAACCCGTTCTCCGGCGGCGACAGGAAGAACCTGGCGCGGCGCGCCGCCGGATTCGTCGCCTTCAGCGCCATCGCCGGAGTGGCGTCGCTGCGAGGTGGCCGCGTCGACGCCGTGATCACGATGTCGCCGCCATTGACGATGGGCCTCACGGGTTGGATGACGCACCTCGTTCGTCGCGGCCCGTTGGTCTTCAACATCCAAGATGTGTTCCCGGACGCGGCCGTGGAGACCGGAGCGATCACGAATCGCTCGGTGATCTCGGCGGCGCGGTGGCTCGAGCGCGTCAGCTACAACCGGGCGGCGGCGGTCACGGTCCTCAGCAACGATTTGCGCGAGAACGTTGCCGCGAAGCTCGAGCCCGCCAAGCGCTCATGCGTTCGCGTGATCCCGAACTTCGTCGACACGGAAGCGATTCGTCCGGGCGATCGCATGACGACGTTCCGGCGCGAGCTCGGCATCGCCGACGAGACCGTCGTGATGTACGCGGGCAACGTCGGCTACTCCCAATCGCTGGAAATGGTGGTCGACGCGGCGAAGATGTTGCCGTCGCTGGTGTTCGTCATCAATGGCGACGGTGCGGCGCTCACGTCGTTGAAAGAACGCGCCGCGGGTCTCGCCAACGTTCGTTTCTCCGGCTATCAACCGGCAGACCGTCTCGCCGAGGTGCTTGCAACAGCGGACGTTCATCTCGTCCCGTTGAAGGCCGGTCTCGGTCGCGTCAGCGTCCCGTCGAAGACGTATTCGATCCTCGCCGCCGGTCGTCCCGTGCTCGCGGCGATCGACGCTGGCACTGAGGTTCCGCGAATCTTGAAGGAATCCGGCGCCGGGGTGTGCGTGCCGCCCGACGACGCGGTCGAGTTCGTTGCTGCTGTCCGCGCGATGGCAGGCGACGACGAAGGACGAGCGCAGATGTCGCGTGCGGGGCGGCTGTGGGTCGAGCACGCTGCCTCGCCTCGCGCTGTTGCCGAGGCCTACGCAGACCTGATCATCGAGCTGAACGGACGTTCGTGAATCAGTTTTGATTCGGTGAGGCGCTAGCCTCGCATCTTCGTGGCTCCGTCATCATCTGCCAAAAAAGTTGCAAGGCTCGCGTCCCGCGGCAAGGGCAAGAAGGTTCGCTTCCAGGGCGGGTCTGTATTCCCGATCGCAGTGGCGCTCGTCGTGCTCCTCGGCCTGCTCGCGATCGTCTACGGACGTCAGAGCCGCCCGGCAGACGGATCGGGCGTTCCGCGGATCAACGACGGCACCAACACCGATGCCCACTGGCACGCAGCGTTCGGCATCTACATCTGCGACACCTTCCAGCCGAAGATCACCGGTACGAAGGAAGAGCAGGGCGTCGACTCCGACGGCAACACGGTCCTGCTCAACGACAAGTTCAGGATCCTCGGCGTGCACAGCCACGGCGACGGCATCATCCACTACCACCCGTACTCGACGAAGTCCTCTGGCAACCGCGCCAAGCTCGGCGTCTTCCTCGACGTGTACAACATCAAGCTCAACGACACCGAGCTCGTCATGCCGAAGGATCAAGGCGGCGAGAAGTGGTC
>DASWRR010000500.1:0-2532 GCA_036403055.1 Ilumatobacteraceae bacterium
GTCGCCACGATCGTCGGCGCGCTCGAAGAACCGCGGCGGGAACGTCTCCATGAAGACACGAGGCTAGAAGGTCGATGTATGGTCGCGACATGCCTGACGGGCCCGACACCGACGTGATGGATCTGGATGCCGACTTCCACATCTCCGACGAGGACCTCACCGCGTTGGCGCTCGCCGCCGACCCGGATGTCGTGCTCGACGACGACGCGGTCCCGCTGAACTCGCTGCGCGCCGACGGCCAGCCGATGTTGCTCCCCGAGTGGTACATGCCCGTGTCCGCCAGTCGGGCGCGCTCGGACTGGCGTGCCGTCGTCGCGATCGCGATCGCCGTCGGCCTCGTGCTGATCAACGCGTTTGCGATCTGCGTGACGTACGGCTTCCCCGAGATCCCCTGACCCACGGCACCCGTCACCTCCTGCGGCGTCAACCGCCGGTGGGGGATGGCGGACCTTCGAGCTGCACGTATCGGCCGAGATCGACGAAACCCATCCGCCGGTAGAGCGGATATCCGGCTTCGGACGCTTGCAGGATCGCGCTCGTGCAGCCCCGACGGGCCCCTTCGTCGATCGCGGCCGACGTCATCGCCTCGCCGTACCGCTTGCCGCGAAACGGTGGCGGCGTCGCGACGTTGTACACACCGGCCGTCTCGCCCGTCACCGACAACAACGAGCAACTGACGGGTTGGCCGGCGACGCGGCCGACGAACACCGCGAGGCTCGGGTCATCGAGCAGGCGCGGTGAGATCAACCGATCGACGATCGCCTGCGGCATCCCGAATCCGTCTCGCAACACCGAGGCGTGATCCTTCACTGCGCTCGTCGACGTTGCGATCTCCACGGTCAGATCTTCGGGCGGCGGCGAGCTGTCGGTGATCGGGAAGAGACCCATCGCAGGCGGACCGCCGGCGTCTCGAAGACCCGCGGCGCGGCCGGCTTCCAGCGTCGCCGGTGACACCGAGTCGCGTACCCACAGCAACCATGGAACGGCCTGGCCGGCGAAGAACTCGACGGCCTCGGCGACGACTTCCTCGGCGACGAGCGTCGGTGAATGAAGGAATGCGCCGTTGAAGAACGCGATGGGAACACCGGTCGACACACACGTCAACGAGCTCGCTTCCATCACTGCACCACCCATCGCCCGCCCCAGCGATGCCCATGTCGATGCGAGGTTGATATCGGCAGAGATCGCGACGTCTGCTTCGTTCATCGACGTAAGCATCGCGCGCTTTGCAGGTGTGATCTGATTGGGCGATGACGATCCAACTCTTGGAGCCGGTTCCCGAGGATTGGACCCGTGCGCTGGGGATCGTCGCCCATCCCGACGACATGGAGTACGGGGCCGCGAGCGCAGTCGCGCGTTGGACTGCGCAGGGCAAGGACGTGCGTTACGTGCTCGTGACGCGCGGTGAAGCCGGAATCTCGACGATGCATCCCGATGTCGTCGGGCCCGCTCGCGAGGAGGAGCAACGGCGTAGTGGTCGCGCCGTCGGTGTGTCCGTCGTCGAGTTCCTCGATCACCCCGACGGACTCGTCCAGGAGGACCTCGCGTTGCGTCGCGATCTCACCGCGGTGATTCGTCGACATCAGCCCGAAGTGATCCTGTCGACCAACCATCGCGACAGCTGGGGCGGTACCAGTTGGAATCACGCGGACCACCGCGCCGTCGGCCGAACGCTGCTCGACGCAGTGCGTGATGCCGCCAATCCGTGGGTGTTCCCGGGTGACGGTGAACCGTGGAGTGGTGTGCGCTTCGCCCTCTTCAACGGCTCTCCGATGCCGACCCACGCTGTCGACGTGACGGGCCATCTCGAGAAAGGGATCGAGTCGCTGATGTGTCATGAGTTGTACCTCGCCAACCTCGACGGAGGAGACGACCCCGGTGCGATTCTCCGGTCCGCTGCGCAATCCGCCGGAGCGCAGTTCGCTGTCGACTACGCCGTAGCGTTCGAGCTCGTGGCGTTCTGACGTGAATCGACGCCGAACCATCGTCGGAGTGGTCGCCATCGTGCTCGTCGCGATAGCCGTGGCCGGCATCGTGATCGCACGCCGAGATTCCGATGACGAGATCGTCGCCGGCACGAGAGCCACCACCATCGCGCCGACCATCACGACTTCGACCACCACGACTCCGGCGACTCCAGTGACGACTGCGACGTCGGTCGTGGCGAAGGATCCGATCGTCGCCCAGATCAACCTCGCGGACGTGGTCTCGCGTCTCGAACCGACGGAGATCGTCGCGTTCCCGATCACACCGCCGGGCGATCTGCAGCCGACGGCGTATGCGACCATCGCATCGGGCAACCGCATCGTGATCCTCGACGACGTGAGTGGTGTGATCCGTTTCGTCGACGGGGCGACGCGGATGGACATCACCCAGTACGCGATCGACGTGCCGACGATCGGGTCGCAGTCGTTCGTGTCCCGCGATGTGTTGGTCGGCCCTGACGACATCGTCTACGTCAACGAGGGTGACGCCGCTGGCAAGTACGCCGTCGTCGCGTACGGCCGGACGGGTGATTCGTACGTCGAGGTT
>DASWRR010000501.1:0-11651 GCA_036403055.1 Ilumatobacteraceae bacterium
CGTTCGAGACGATGGAGAGGGTCTTCGGGCTTCTCGGGCTGTGCTTGTTGGTGTTCGTCGTCGCCGTCTGGAAGATCGGCCCCGATTGGGGCCACCTGTTCTCCGCCGCGACGAGCCCACATGTGCCGTCGACGGAGAGCAACTTCAGCTACGCGTACTACGGCATTGCTCTGTTCGGCGCAGCGATGACCCCATACGAGGTCTTCTTCTTCTCGAGCGGTGCAGTCGAGGATCGCTGGACGTCGGAGGATCTCGGTGAGAACAAGGCAAACGTCTTGATCGGCTTTCCGCTGGGCGCGCTGCTGTCGCTCGCGATCATGGCGTGCGCGCACCTGGTTCTGGCACCGCGCAAGATCGGCGTCGAGCAGTTGTCGCAGGTGAGCCTTCCTGTCGTGTCGGCGGTCGGCCGGCTCGGACTGGCCGTCGTCATCATCGGCATCTTCGCTGCGACGTTCGGTGCCGCGTTGGAGACGTCGTTGTCTGCCGGATATGTGGTCGCCCAGTACTTCGGGTGGCCGTGGGGCAAGTTTCATCCACCGTCGAAGGCATCGCGATTCCAGGTCGTCGTGCTGCTGTGCGTCCTCGGCGCCGCAGTGTTCGGCATCTCTGGCGTCGATCCGGTGAAGGTGACGGAGTACTCGATCGTGTTGTCCGCTGCGGCGCTTCCGTTGACGTACTTTCCGATCCTCGTGATCGCGAACGACGTCAGGTACATGGGACCTGACCACACCAACGGCCGGTTGCTGAATGCGGTGGCTTCGGTCTACCTCGTCATCCTCCTCGTCGTATCGCTCGCGACGATTCCGCTCATCATCATCACGAAAGGTGGCGCGTGAAACCCGCCGGCAACGTCGTTTACGCAAACCTCGACCTGTTGGATCGGCAGCTACGCGATCGCCATGGCGTTCTCTGTGGCAACGTCGACGACCTCGAACTGCAGCGGTCCGACAACGGCGACCTCTACGTCACGGCCATCCTTGCCGGTGCGGGCGCGCTCGCATATCGGATGGGTCGGCGGCGTCTGGGCGAATGGGTGCACCGCGCCAGCCAGAGGTTGAGTGACACGGACGCCGATCGCGGTCGGATCCCCATGGAGCTCGTCATGGACATCGGTCCGGCGATCGATCTCGCCGTCGAAGCCGACGATCTCGCGACCCACGACCTCGAGCGCTGGACGCGACAGCACATCACCGACCACATACCAGGACACGATCGTCGTGCGAATCAGTGACTTGCTGCGGTACAGCGTGGTGTCGTGCGACAACGAGCCACTCGGCAGGGTCAGCGACGTCCACATCGTGCAGGACGGTCCGATCGTCGGGACGCAAGCCGCGTTCCGGGTGAACGCGCTCGTCGTCGGCAAGGCCGGACTCGCGGAGCGACTCGGCTACATCCGCAACCGCGTTCGCGGTCCGTGGTTGATCTCCGCGATGTTGAAGCCGATCGAGCGAAAGGCGTCGGTCGTGTCGATCGCGGATGTTGCCGAGTGGGACGAGACGAATCGCGTCCTGCGGCTGTCACCGACGACGCTGACACCGCTTGCAGAACATGTGACGAGCCGCCTGGAGAATCGCCCCGGCATCGGCCGCGCCCACGTGTAGTCACTGCCACCACATGACCCGTCCGCCGTCCCATCGGGCTTGTGCAAGGCTGATCGGCGACTCGGGAGGCGTCACGTGGTGCATCCGCTGACTTTCGATTGCGCGCAACACGGGGACGGTTCACCGCGATGACCGAGGCGGTGCGCGACCACACGCACGCGACGAGCCCCATCGGTGCACCGCCACGACCGTTACGGCCGCGCCGTCGTCCGTCCGGAGCGCCACCACCGCTGCCTCGCGATCTGCGCACGTCCGGTGTCGGCTGGTTGCTCACGACCGTCGTCGCGGTGACAGCGGCGGCGCTCGTGTTTCGCAACGGCGTGCGCGGGGCCGCGATCGGCGTCATCGTCGTCGATGATGCGGTCGTCAGGTCGATCAGCCGGATCGATGTCCCGGGACTTGATGCGGTGACCCGAGTCGTCAGCTACGCAGCGTCGTGGTGGTTCATCGAGATCGCGATCTGGGTCCTCACGATCGCGATCGCGATCTTCCGACGTTGGCGTCATCTCCTCATCTACCTGATTGCGTCGCAGGTCGTGCAGATGGTCGATGCGATGGTCGACGACATGACAACGCAGCCTCGCCCGTTCGGCGTTCGGCTGCGGGGCAGTTGGGAGGGCTGGTCGATGCCGTCCATCCACATGCTGTCGTTCGCCGGGCTGCTGGTCGTCGGGTTGTACACGCTCGTACCGTCCGGGCGGCCGAGGAACCGGATGAAGTGGGTAGTCGCCGGTGTCGTCATCGTCGTCGCGTTCTCGCGGCTGCACCTCGGCGTCGATTCACCGACCGCGATCCTGATCGGCGTCCTCATCGGTGTCAGCCTGCCCGTTGCTGCGTTCCGGTTCTTTGCGCCGAGCGAGGTGTTCCCGGTGACGTACCACACTGGACGAACGGCCCATCTCGATGTCGGTGGCGCGCGCGGCGAGGCGATCCGCAAGGCGGTGAGCGACCAGCTCGGACTCACGGTCTCGGAGATCTTGCCCGTTGGCTTGAGCGAGTCGGCGGGGTCGACGCCGCTTCGGCTCCGCGTCGAGGGAGCATCGTCGCCGTACTTGTTCGGCAAGTTGTACTCGCGGACCCACTTGCGTTCGGATCGTTGGTACAAGCTCGGTCGAGAGCTGCTGTACGGACGGCTGGAAGACGAGAAACCGTTCCACAGCGTCCGGCGATTGGTGCAGCAGGAGGACTACGCACTGCGGGTCGTCCGTGAGGCCGGCGCGCCCGGTGCAAAGTCGTACGGCTTCGTGGAGCTGACCCCCGAACGTGAGTACATGTTGGTGACCGAGTTTCTCGAGGACGCGGTGGAGCTCGGCGTCGCCGATGTCGACGATGCGTTGATCGACGAGGCGCTCCACCTGATCCGCACGTTGTGGGACGCCGGCCTGGCGCATCGTGACATCAAACCGGCGAATCTCATGGTTCGTGACGGGCGAATCCAGCTGATCGACGTTGCCTTCGCCGAGCTTCGTCCATCACCATGGCGACAGGCGGTGGACCTCGCCAACATGATGCTGTGCCTCGCACTCCGTTCGAGCGCGCAACAGGTGTACGACCGAGCGTTGCTCCAGTTCGGGATCGACGAGATCTCGGAGGCGTTCGCTGCGGCGCGCGGGCTCGCTTTGCCGTCGCAACTGCGACGGGCGCTGCGCGCCGAAGGTCGTGATCTCCATGGCGAGTTCCTGCGCCTGCTGCCAGAGCCGCCGCGGCCGATCAAGGTGCAACGATGGACACTGCGTCGCGTCGTGTCCGCACTCGGCGCCGTCGTGCTGTTGATCCTGATCGGGCTCAACGCGGCTCGACTCTCCGGGATCTCGGAGAACACCCGCACGCCCGTGGGCGTTCGGCCGGTGTGCGACGACATGGAGCCGATGTGGTTGCAGGCCCAGGCGGTCCAGACCGCTCAGTTGGTTCCGTGCGTCGCTTCCCTGCCGGTCGGTTGGTCGTTCGGGATCCTCACCGTCAACAACGGTCGGTCGACGATCACAGTCGACCACGACCGTGCCGGCGCGAAGGCGATCGACCTTCGACTCTCACGTTCGTGCGACGCGGGCGGCGCCACCGAGGTCGCGGCCGACGTGCCGGGCGCGCGCCGTTTGGAACGTCGCGGCGATGGACGCGACGGAACCATCCTCACGTGGTACGAGTTGTTCGACGGTGGTTGCGTCACCGTCAGGGTGCGCTCGGCGAACGCTTCGCCGGAGGTCGTCGCCGAAGTCAGCGAAGAGGCCGGCCGGGTGATCGGTTTCATCGCTCGCGCAGAGCTGGCACGTGTCCTCGACGAGCGCTCGCACGGCCGGTTGCACCTCGATCCGACGCCCTGACCTGTTGCGTTCGGTCCGCTCGAAGCCGGTGGACGCTCGTGGGCCTTGATCCGGCGGCGCTCCACGGGATAGGAATCAACGCATGGATGAGATCGAGATCGTGCATCGAATCGGCAAGCTCGTCGAGGATGAGCACGCGCTGGAGCGAACGCATGCCGGAGGCACTCCGACGGAAGACGACGCGGCTCAACTGCACGCGATCGAGGTGGCACTCGATCAGTGCTGGGACCTGTTGCGCCAACGGCGGGCACGTCGCGACGCAGGTCAGAACCCGGACGAAGCGCACGTCCGCCCCGAGCAAGTCGTCGAGGGTTATCAGCAGTAGCTCGGCCGCGGTGTAGAAAGACAGCACAGCGCACGAACCTTTGGGAGGAACATGCACGACACCTCGATGCTCGACGCGCCACCGGCTCGGCCGGTGACCAAGATCCCTATCGTGCCGCGTGCCGGGCTGCCCGTCGTCGCGGTGCTCATCGGATTCGTGATCTACGCGATCGCGTCCAACAAGTTCTGGCCGTTGATGTTCTGCCACGTCGCCGGTGGCGCGCTGTGGACCAGCATCGATCTCTTCGTCGGTCTCGCGATCGGCCCGATCATCGGCGGGATGTCGCCGCCGGCGCGCGCTGAGTTCTCCGCCAAGTTCATGCCGAAGATGGTCATCATCATGCCGACGGTCGTCACCATGACGCTGGCGACGGGACTGCAGATCGCGCTGCGACTCGGCACGCTGTCACCGAACAGCACCGCACGGTCGTGGTTGATCGCTTCGATGATCGTTGTCGGCGTGATGGCCGTCGTTGCCCTCGGAGTGTTGGAACCGGCCAACATCACAGTGCTGTGGGAGATGAACAAGCCGAACCCGAATCCGGACGTGATCGCCCGGATGATGAAGCGGTTCGTGTACACAGCGGGCATCACGGGTGTGATGCAGATCGCGACCTTGGTGATCATGACCCGGGTGGCGACGCTGTGAACGGCGAGCGGAAGTTTCCGAAGGCTGTCGAGACCGTGACCGCGTCACTCGCAGCCGTCGTGGTCGGCGGAGTCTGGCTCGGTTCGCATGCGCCTCGCCGGCCGCCGATGGGCCTCCCGACCGTGTTGTTGATCGTTGCCGCTGCGTTGCTCATCGCCGGCGTCGTCATGATCACGAGGGTCGCGGGTTTCTCCTGGGACACGTTCGTCCGTGTCGGTCGTTGGGCGCTGCTCGCGTACGTGGTCGCTGCCGGGATGATCGAGTTCGCGTTCGTCCGGAACCACACCCGGGGCGCGCCGTTGCTCGTCGTGACCGGAATGCTCGTCGTGTTCGCGCTCGACGTGCCGTTCCTCATCGCGACGACGGTCGCACGATACGAAGACTGACCGGCACGGCGTGGCCGAGCGTTTCGACGCCGCGTACTACCAGCGTTTCTACGGCCGACGCCCGGTGCACAACCGGCGCCAGATCGCCGCGCTCGGCGATGCCGTCGTGTCGTTCGCCTCGTGGTGGCGATTACCGATCAGATCGGTGCTCGATGTCGGTGCCGGTAAGGGCTTCTGGCGCGACTGGGCTGCCGAACGACATCCCTCCGTGCGGTATCACGGCATCGACGCGAGCGAGTATGCGTGTCGGACGTTCGGTCATGAACGCGCCGACATCGCCGTGTGGCAACCACGGCGACGGTACGACCTCGTCGTGTGCCAGAGCGTCGTCCAGTACCTCGGCGACACGGACGCGACGAAGGCGATCTCCACGCTGCGCGCGGCGACACGCGGGCTGTTGTTCTTCGACACGCCAACCATCGCAGATCGCGACAACGTCATCGACACGTCGTACACGGACCTGGATGTGCACTGGCGAACCGGTGACTGGTACCGCCGCCGACTGAGCCGTGGTTTCACCGAGATCGGTGCCGGGATCTGGTTGTCGCACGACTGCCCCGCGGTCTTCTACGAGCTCGAACACGCTCGCCACCATCACAGCGCTTGACGCCGCCGGGTAGCTTTTCTCTGTGATTCTCGCTGAGGAACTGGCGCTCGTCGCCATCAGTCCGTCGTCCGGCTCGCACGGTGTCGGGCTGCGCAGCGAGCTCAATGCGTGCCTCGCTGGTCTGCTGATCGCCGATCTCTTGCTCGACCACGTGATCGAGATCGGCGACAAGCAGGAGCGGGTGGTGGTGACCGGTTCGAGTCAACCGACGAACAAGCCGCTGGCCGCGGCAACCGCCGTGGTGATCGAGCGCGGGCCGAAGATCAAGGCGATCCTTTCCCATATGGACAGAGGGTTGTCGCGTCTGCTCGGCGTCGGGACATGGGATGCGGTGGTGTTGGGTCTCGTCGATGACGGTGTGGTGGCGGCTACTCGGCGAGGGCTGAGGCCACGCAACGACGTTCGCCAACCCTTCGTCCGCGATGCGATCGTTGCGACGCTACGCGTCGCGGCGACAGGTGCCGGTGACATCGACCTGCGGACGGCTGCGCTCCTGTCGATGTTGGGCCCTGCCCACCTACTCGAGGTCGTGGCTCCGAACCGCTCGGAACGTGCCCAGGCGCGGTCGCGAATCGATCATGCGCTCGACGGAACGCCGCTCGAACCGATCGGCACGATCGTCCGCCGGCTGATCTCCGATGCTGCCGCGTCAGTTGCGGTCGCGAGCGTCGCGGTGACCGGCTGACGTCACGCCATTGCGACGGAGGACCGGCGGCCGTCGTCGATCGCGGTTCGCCAGTGACGTGATCGCAAGGTCAGCAAACCGAACCCCGCGAGCAGGAGCACGGCGCCGACGCCGAACGCAAGGTGCAGGTTCGTCGTGTCGCCGACTATGCCGATGAACAACAAGCCAATCGCGTACGAAACGCCCATCGATGCCTGCATGATCGACAGGATGCGGCCCCGGCTGGCGACCGGCGCGTCGCGCTGGATGATCGCAGACGATGCGATGAAGAAGCCTGCGCCGGAGCCTCCGAGCAGCGCTGATCCCGCGACGACCCAGACTGCGTTCGGCGCGACGGCGTAGAGGCCGAGCGAGAGCGCCAGCATCACGATGAGACGCCCGATCAACAGCGAACGCGGGTGCCGGTGAGCCAGCATCGCGACGATCACGCCGCCGGCGATTGCGCCGGCGCCCTGTGCTGAGGCGACGGCTCCCGACATCGCGGTGCCACCGCCGTACTCGGCACGGATGTAGATCGGGATCAGCCCGACGAACGGAACAACCGTCAGGTTGTACAGCACGATGAGCGTGACACCGTGGAAGCAACCCGGAGTCGACCGCAGGGAACGCCACCCGCCGATGAGGCGGTCGAAGATCCCGCCGCCGGTGGTTGTCGGTCGGAACGACCGGCGCACGAGCGAAACGGCGACAGCGAGCACGACGAAGGATGCGGCGTTGAAGCCGATGGTCCACGCCGGCCCGACGATCAACACGAGGGCGGTGCCGAGCAGCGGGCCGATGATGCGGCCGCTGTTCCACGAGTACACGCCGAGGGAGACCATCGCCATCAGCTCGTCGGGCGGCACGAGATCCGGGAGCATCGCGGCGTACGAGGGTGCGCCCGTGGCGCCGGCCGCGCTTGCGATCAGGATGAGCACGATGAGGATGGCGGGTTCACGCACACCCAGCCCGAGGGTGACAGCCAGTGCCGTCGTGACCAACGCCTGCACCATCAACGCGGCAGCGAACACCTTGCGGCGGTCGAACCGATCGGCGAGCAGGCCGCCGACGGGGGCGGCGATGCTCTGCGGCGCGAAGGTGGCGAGCGCGACCAATCCGGTCTGCACAGCCGACCCGGTGTGTGCCGCGACGAGACTGCCGACGACGATCAGCTGTACCCACGTCCCGATGTCGCTGACGACCGCAGCACCCCAGAGAAGACGGACCGCTCGATGGCGCAGAGGCAGGAACGGGTGGTTCGTCACAACGAAACCCCAGGTTAACGATCGACGGGTCCGGGCGCCGGCCGGACCGATAGGTCATTCGGCACATTTTTGGGACATCCTTGCCGCGAGATCCGCGGCCAGACGCGCTGCGGCGTCTCCGTCGAGGAGGGTTCCGGCGACGTGCTCGGCGTTGTAGCGCGCCGTCCCGATCTGTGCCTTGACCTGCGATTCGATCTCCGTGCGCTTCGGCCCGTCGAGATACGAGGGGCCGACCGACGCGCCGAGGAGCCTCGCGGCAGCAACGGGGTCCGTGGTCGCCGCGATGCCGCCGAGTGTCAGCAGCGTCTCCGCCAAGCTCGCTCCCATTCCGACGGCCGCGTAGGACGCTGCTGCCGACGCGAGCTGAGCCGCCGACGTCGCTGGATCGACGTGCGCAAACGCAGCGCTCGCTCGTCGGTGAACCTCGGCAACGAGGGTCGGAGCGACGGAGAACACCTTCGCCTGCTCGATTGCCTGACGTGAGATCGCAATCGCTTCGTCGATCTCGCCGGCAGCCGCGAGCGCCTCGGCGAGGCCGCTCAACGCATGTGGCAATTGTGTCGATGGGCGTTGCCGCTCGGTCGCGACTGCATGCCGCGCCGCATCGACGGCCAGCGCAGTGTGGCCCGCGAGGCCGGCGACGTATCCGGTGAGGTCCCACGCCATCGACACCGACGCTGCGCCGGTTGCCGGCGCGACTTCGACCGCTTCTCGAGCGAGACCAGCGGCCGCCTCGTGGTCGCCGACCTCCGCTCGGTGAGCCGCGAGGTGGCAGAGGCTGTTGAGGAGATCCAACGACCCTGGCGCGGCGACGCGCAACCCGGTCGCGGCACTCTCGAGCAGCGGGATACCGGTCGCGCTGTCGCCGACCGCCTTTGCGAGCAATCCGCGAAACGCCATCGCGCGCAGGTCGAGAAGTGGAGTCAACTCTGGGCGAGTTGGCGTCGATCGACTCTCTCTGTGGATGTCGTTGAGCGACCGCAGCGCCTCCTCGAGCGAGCCCTGTTGCACCCAACAACTTCTCGTACCGAGGATCACGCCGACCGCGTCGTCGAGGCGACCTGACGTTCGGAAGTGGTGGATCGCCGCGCGCAGATCGGGTAAGCGCTGCGCGAACTCGGCCATGGCGCTGGCCTCGTCCACTCCCGCTTCGAGCTTCGTTCTGATGTCGTCGACGACGTGCTGCACCCATTCGCCATGACGGTCCGCGAGCATGCGCTGATCACCCGTCGGGACCAACGACCGCACGTACGCCCGGACCGTCGTGAGCATTGTGAGCTCCGATGTCTGGCGCACCAGCAAGGAGGAGTCCACCAACTCGGCGACGACATCGCGCACCGCTGCTGCATCGTCGCGAAGCGGCTCCGGCGCGAGCCAACGGACGTCCTGCAGTCGGAACGCCGTGGCGAACGATCCGAGGCACAGCAGCAACGCTCGCGCTCGCTCCGACAGCAGTTCAACGCTCCACTCGAGTGCTGCGGAGAGGCTGCGATGACGACGCGGCGCATCGCTCTGACCGCCACCGAGCGCGTCGAGACCTGACGCCGTGGTCGACAGTTCACGGGCGATGTCGTCCGCCGACATCACTCGCGACAGTGCCGCCGCAAGCTCGATCGCGAGTGCGAGCCCGTCCACCGCGCTCGCGACGTTCCGCGCTGTCACATCGTCGACGAGAGCTCCGGGCGACACCGCCTCGACACGCGCCCGGAACAACGCTGCCGCGGCAGCCGTCGAGAGTGGCGCGACGCTGACAACGTGCTCGCCGGAGAGTCGAACCGGCACCCTGCTCGTCACGAGGAACCGGCACTCGGAGTGCTGCGCGACCTTGCCGATTTCGTGCAGCCCAGCGACAACCTGCTCCGCATTGTCGACGATGATCAGCAGAGGGTTGCGCGCCGCAGCCATGATGGCCTGCGCCGCGTCGCCGACTGGCGACACGCCGGCGCATCGCGCGACCTCCGACATCACCACGTCGGGATCGACGATGTCCGACAGATCAGAGAACGCGACGCGCCCCTTGTAGTCGGTGGCGAGGCGTCGTGCCGCTTCTTGGGCGAGTCGTGTCTTGCCGACTCCGCCGGGACCTGCGAGCGTCACGATGCGGGCATCGCTGTCAAGGACGAGCAGTCCGACGATCCGGTCGATCTCGTCGTCGCGGCCGACGGTCGATGTCGCCGGCCGCGGCACCGGTGTCGCGGTGAACGATTCGGCGACGAGATCGAGCGCGGGATCCTGCGCCAGAACCGCTCGTTCCAGCGCCGCAAGAGCAGGGCCCGGTTCGATGCCGAGGTCGTCGATCAACTGTTGGCGCGCTCGCTGGTATGTCGCGAGCGCCTCCGACTGGCGGCCGCTTCGATACAAGGCGAGGACCCACTGCCGCCAGCGGCGTTCGCGGTACGGCTCTGCTTCGACGTACGACTGCATGTCGGGCAGGAGTTGCTCGTGCAAACCGCGTGAGAGCTGGTCGTCGCACATCGCCTCCACGACGCTTCGATGCAGCTCCGTCAAGCGTTCCGCGAAGAGCCTGGCGAACTCGGCGTCGAGGTCGTCGAGCGGCGGCCCTTTCCAGAGCGCCGCGATCGCCTCCCAGGGCGGTCCGTCGTCCGTCGCCAACTTCGCCCGCGCCAGCCGTTCGAAGACGAGCGCGTCGATCTCGACCGTGAGGTCCGGTTTCGACCCATCGAGCACGTATCCGGGTGGGCGCGTCGCCAGCGCCGCGCTCGCAGGGCCGAGCGCCTTGCGCAGCGCCGACATGTGCACCTGCAGCGCGTTGGTTGCAGATGGCGGCGGCGCCTCACCCCACACGGCATCGACGATTCGATCGACCGACACCACCTCGCCAGCGGCGGTGGCCAATAGCGCGAGGATGCTTCGCTGCCGGCCACTCGTGATCGCGCAATCGTTGCCATCGACGTGAGCGGTGACGGCCCCCAGCAGTCGGACGTCGAGTCGGTGGCTGGCTCGATTCACTGCCACGTCGCGCCTCCGTCCAACGCCGTGATGATCCAGCCCAACATAGTCGCCTGCCGGAAGACCCTCTTCAGGTGAGCCTTAAGTGCGTCTTCAGCGGCCTGGCGCACGATGCGTTCATCCCAACCAACGCTCACGAAGGAGCAGCCATGAAGATCATTCCCGTTCAGCCGAAGCAGGCGCCGGCAGCTGAGAACCAGCCGTCGCCCGCAGCGACAACAGCCGGTGTCGTCGCCAGCCGTCGCACGTTCGGCGCCAAGTTCCCGAGCCGCCGCACGTTCGGCAGCCGGTTTCCCAGCCGTCGCACGTTCGGTAGCCGGGTCCCGTGATGAACGAGCGCCCGTCGCCTCCGAACCAGCCCATGGAGTGGCAGCAAGAGACGTGCCGCGGTGGCCGTCTGTTGATCACTGCGATCAACCGTCGCGCCGGACACGCGATGTACCTCGACCCCTCCGAGCTGGCCGAGGTGACGGGCGCTCATTTCGATCAGTCCAATGAAACCAACACAGATGTGTGCAAGCAGCCCGGTGCCGGGCTCGTGTGGAACGGTGTCGACCGATTCGTTCGCTGCGCTCACGACGTCGCCCTGCATCGGGTGTTTCGTCGAGGGTTCGTCGTCGGCCAGATCGCTGTGGGCCTTGCGGGTGCGCTAGCGGTGTGGTCCGTGGTCTTCGGCGGCCGCGTCGAACTCCGCGCCCAACCGATGCAGATCCCGATGATCGTCGCGTTGGGACTCGTCGCAGTCGCCGTCCACGAGCTGGCGCATGCCCTCGTCACCGTTCACTACGGCCGCAGCATCCGAGCCGCGGGATTGCGACTCCACCTCGGGTCGCCGGCCTTCTACGTCGAGTCGCTCGACGCCCT
>DASWRR010000502.1:0-9119 GCA_036403055.1 Ilumatobacteraceae bacterium
TCCGTGTCGTTGATGACGTTCAAGGGACCCGGAATGGGGCGAGCGTTCGTGACGGTCGACGGCGTGTCCGAACCGACGCTCGAGCTGTACGCGCCAGGGCCTACCGTCCGAGCGACGATCAGGTACACGACATCGTCGGCGAAGACGCACACCGTCACGGTCCTTGCCTTCGGCACGAAGGCGGCGGCATCGAGCGGCACCGAGGTCCGCGTCGACGGTTTCAAACTCGGCAGCAGCACGTTCGACGACACCAGCCCGAGCATTGCGTACGGCCGCTGGTCGGCAACACGCGACGGGCAGGCGCTCAACGGCAGCTATCGCACGGGCGCGGGCGCGACGTTGGCGTTCGACATGAAGGGTCCCGTGTTCAGCTTCCTCACCGAGCGAGGTCCGACGTTCGGCAAGGCGCGCGTGACAGTCGACGGCACGTCCGTCGGAACGATCGATTGCTACGCGGCAACTCCCCGATGGTTGTCACGCCAGACGTTCACCGGGTTAACGGCCGGAGCGCACCACGTCGAGATCACCGTTCTCGGCATCAAAAATCCGTTGAGCACGGGCCAGAGCGTCGTGTTCGACGCCATCACTTTGCGCTGAGCCGGACGAGCCGAGGCGAGGCACGAAATCTCCGGCCTGTCCGGAGATCGCGCCTCGCCTCGCGCCAGCGGTCAGTCGTTGTCGCCGTCGTGTTCGTGATGGCGAGGGTGCAACGCGTTGCGCAGATCGTTGACCGCCGCATCTCTCGCGGCCACCGGCTGCAGATGCCACTGCGCTTCGATCGTGCGCATGATCGACGTCGTGTCGTACACGGTGTGATCAACGCCGGAGTGCTCGAGACGCTTGCCGATGACGAGCGCCGGGATGCGCGTTCCGGGACCGAACAGGTCGTGAACGCCTTGCGTCGTTCCCATACCTGGCGGCGACACGTGATCCCACGCCCCGCCGAACTCGTCGTACGTCACGACGATCAAGGTGCTCTTGCCCTGCGGCCCGTTCTCGATCGCCTTGATCAGATCAACGAGGTGGTCGCTTCCGTTCGCCTCGCTCGAGTATCCGGGATGCTCGTTCTCATTGCCGAGCGGCTTCACGAAGCTCACTGACGGCAGGTGGCCGGTCGTCGCTGCGTGGAGGAAGTCCTGCTCGTCCTTCAGATGACCGCGGTCGGGCTGACCCGGCGCGTACCGGGCGTAGTAGTTGAGCGGCTGATGGTGCGTCTGGAACGAAAAGTCTGGGCAGTACGGGAAGCCGCCATGACCCGCGAGATCAGGAGCCGCGGCAGCCGAGTTCGGGTCGCCGCAGGTCGGGCCTGCGCCGTTCGTCCACCCACGACCGTTGACGTTGCCGTTGGCGTTGTCCCAACCACCTGAGTACCACGCCCAACTGACGTGTCCGTCGGTGAGTCGGTCACCGATCGTCAGCGGCGTGGTGGTGTCGTCGACCAACGGCATCTTCGCCCCGAACTGGCTGGTCGGTTGGAACGGTGGTTGCACGGTGTTGACCGCGTAGTCACCGCACGCAACGCCTGCGACCGTCGTGGGCAGACCGCACGCCTGGGTCACCTGACCGTCGACGGGCGCAGCAATCGTCGGTGTGTAGAGCGGATAGGCCTTCGGGAAAGCGTTCGTGTCGAGCACCGAATGCAACCCGGTCGGGAACGCGGGTGCCGCGGCGGCGACGAGGTACTGGTGGTTGAGGAACGATCCCCCGAACGCGGCCTGGAAGAACTGATCGAGCACGACGTAGTTGGGCGCCTTCGCCGAGTGCAGGTATTGATAGATCGGTAGCTGCGTCGTGTCGTAGTAACCCATCGTCATCCCGGCGGAATCGCTGCCGGTGACGTACCGGTTCTGCTGACCGCCGTTGATCTGGTACTGCTCTTGATAGAAGCGGTGCACGAGATCGCGGGTGCATCCGCCGGGTTCACCCAGACCGGCGAGCAACCCGAACGGAGCCCCGAACAAGTCGCTCTCGGGCGGGCATGTGGCCGCGGTTGCCGGGATGAAGTGGTCGATGTTGTACGGGGCGTTGCCGAAGTGGTACGCGGTCGTCGGACTGGTACCACCGAACGAGAACGTCGAGGTGCTGCAGTCAGGCGACAGCGGCGGCGACATCAAGTTGACGTCGCTCATCAGCAAGCAGTTGTACGGGTTGCCGGCCTCATCGACCTGCGTCGTGTTGGCGGGCGTGGCATCGTCGAGACCGATGACGTGATGACCGTTGACCGAGCCCCACATGCCGTACAGGTTGTCGAAGCTGTGTTTCTCCTCGTAGATCACGACCAGGTGCTTGATGCCGTCGAGCGGTCGCTCGTGATCGGCGCTCGCCGTCGACGGCACAAGGGCAACGGTCACCACCCCCAAGCAACCCAGTACCACAGACGCGGCTCGAGTCGAACGGTGCTTCATCGCGGCCTCCCTTGTTGACGAACAGGGCGATTCGGGCACGCTATGCCCGCCCTGTCGCAAGATCAAGGTTGAATCATGCTCAGGTAAAGCGAAGGCGAATCGCGCACTCAGGAGCCGCGGCACGGCGCAGCAACTTGCGGAAGATCGCGCCCATGTCGAGGAGGAGAATCGCGACGTGATACTTCCGTCGCACCGCCTTGCTGACCGCGCGGATCTCGACGCCGACGAGCACGTCCGCCGTCGCATTGACCATCGCCGAACCGTCGGTGACCTTGCCGCGAAGGTTGCACGGTTGCAGCGTGACCGATGGGTTGTTCCGGATCCGCTTGACCTTGCCTGAGTCGGCCTCGGTCGTGAAACCACCCGTCCCATCAGGCAAACCCACGATCCAGACAGGCGACGCGACCGGATCACCGTTCTTGCGGAACGTGGTCAAGAGCACGTACTTCTCGTCGGTGATCACCACACGGGAACGGTAGCCGAGGTGGCTCAGGGCCTTACCCGGTTAGCTTCACTGCGTGCCCGAGACCCATCCCGATCCCGCAAGAGGCCTCAGTAGCGCGGAGGTCGGTGAACGAGTCGCGAAGGGTCAGACGAACGTCGTCCCGAACGCGCCGACGCGGTCCGTCGGTCAGATCGTCCGCGGCAACGTGTTCGCGCCGATCAACTTGATCGTCGCAATCCTGGCGGCGCTGGTGATCGCGGCCGGCTCGCCGAAGGATGCATTGTTCGCCGGCGTCATCGTCGCCAACAGCGCGATCGGCGTGATCCAAGAACTTCGCGCGAAGAAGGTGCTCGACCAGTTGCGGGTCGTGAACGCGCCGCGGGCGCATGTCGTCCGCGACGGAACCGTCGTCGAACTGCAGACGCACGAGTTGGTCCTGGACGACATCGTCGAGTTGCGGACCGGCGCACAGGTGGTGGCCGACGGTGTCGTGTTGACCCACGACAACTTGGAGATCGACGAATCGTTGTTGACGGGCGAGGCGGACCCCGTGGTCAAGCAAGACGGCGACGACGTCCTGAGCGGCAGCGCGGTGGTGGCCGGGACCGGCCGCGCGGTCGTGACGAAGGTCGGCGCCGACAACTACGCCGCGAAGTTGGCGGAGGAAGCGCGGCGGTTCACACTCGTCAACTCGCCACTGCGCAACGACGTCAACCGCATCGTGACATGGGTCGGTTACCTCATCATCCCCGTCGGCCTTCTCCTCGCGAGCAGCCAGTTCCTGCGTCGCAACGAGGGTTGGCGGCAGTCGATCATCAGCACCGTCGCCGGGCTCGTCGGGATGGTGCCCGAAGGTCTCGTCCTGCTGACGAGCGTTGCGTTCGCGGTCGGTGTGGTTCGCTTGGCGCGTCGCCGTTGCCTCGTTCAGGAACTCCCCGCGATCGAGGTGCTCGCGCGCGTCGACGTCCTGTGCGTCGACAAGACCGGGACCATCACAGAGGGTTCGCTCGCCGTCGCCGGCATCGAGACGATGGACGGGGCCGATCGTGCGCACGTCGACCTTGCGCTCGCTGCGCTGGCACACCTGGACCCGGATCCGAACGCCACGTCGAGGGCGTTGCACGATGCATACACGGACAAGTCTGACTGGAGCGCAACCGGTCGGGTCCCGTTCTCGTCGGCGCGCAAGTGGAGCGCGATGAGCTTCGGCGACAACGGCAACTGGGTGCTCGGCGCACCGGAGAACGTGTTGACGACGGACTACGCGGGCGACATGCGAGCGAACGTCGAATCGCACGCCCAAGAAGGCCAACGGGTCCTCGTACTGGCGACAAGTGACCGCGCGTTCAGCGACGGTGAGAACGCCGTGCTGCCATCGGTGAAACCTGTTGCGTTGGTGCTCCTCGAAGACGTCGTGCGCAGCGATGCAAACGCGACGTTCAAGTACTTCGCCGAGCAACAAGTGATCGTCAAGGTGATCAGCGGCGACAACAACGTCACCGTCGGTGCAGTGGCACGCCGTGCCGGGCTCGAGGGGTGGGAAGCGAACACGGATGCGACGAAGATGCCGGCGGACGGCACCGAGGAGTTCGTCGACGCGGTGATGGGCAGCACCGTGTTCGGTCGAGTGACGCCGCATCAGAAGCGGGCGATGGTCGGCGCTCTGCAGTCGCGCGGGCACACGGTCGCGATGACAGGCGACGGCGTCAACGATGTGCTCGCGCTGAAGGACGCGAACTGTGGTGTCGCGATGGCGAGTGGCAGCGAGGCCACGCGCGGGGTCGCCCAACTCGTGTTGATGGACTCCAACTTCTCGGCGATGCCCGCCGTCGTCGCCGAGGGTCGCCGAGTCATCAACAACATCGAGCGAGTCGCAAGCCTGTTCCTCGCGAAGACGGTGTACTCCGTCGTTCTCTCGGTGATCACCGGCATCGTCGCGCTCGCGTATCCACTGCGACCGATCCACCTCTCGATCCTCAGTTGGTTCACGATTGGCCTTCCTGCGTTCTTCCTCGCGCTGGAACCGAACGACGAACGAGTCAGCGAGGGCTTCCTCCGACGAGTGCTCGGTCGCGCAGTGCCGGCAGGGATCGTGATCGCCGTCGTGACGATGAGCGTGTTCGCGATCGCGCAACTCGACACGTCGATCGACGCAGATCATGCGCGCACCGTCGCGGTCCTCGTGGCCGGGTCGGTCGCGCTGATGAACCTCTACCGAGTCGCCCGCCCGATGAACCGGTTGCGCGCTGGGCTCGTGATCACGATGATCGCCCTCTTCGCCTTGGCGTTCCTCACACCGTGGACGCGCAATCTCTTCGACCTTCCTCGCACCGCGGCGTGGGCGTACGCGATGGCGGCGGCGTTCATCGTTGTCGCATGGCCGCTCCTCGAGCTCGGCAGTCGGGTAGCAAGGCGCTGGCGCCGTCGATAGTGTCCGCCGGTAGCGCTTCCCCCGACCACAACTCGAGTTTCGTTCGGAGGAAACATGTCGTTTCGCCGCCCCCGCCTGCGCAGCCGCAGGCATGTCATCGACATCCGCTTCGGTGAGGAGCCGTGCTACGTGTGGCTGCCTGATCCAGATGAGCCACTGATCATCGGCGAGTTCGCCGACGCCGCCAACCTCGCGTCCAGCATCCTCGACATGCCGGTCGACAAAGAGGTGCTGACACTGCTCGACGATCACCGTCAGGTGACGGCGATCTTCGCCGATCCGCCGACCGAGCTCGGCCTGTTCGTCGGATGGTGCGATGGGCCCGGCCTCGAGGTGCCGTTCTCCCAGACGATGATGGTCTGCGTCACCGATCGCGTACCGGAGGCTCCGCCCGACGACAAGGACCGCGTCGGATACTTCGAGTTGCGGCGCATTCACATGCTGCAAGGTCTTCGGCTGCTCGACATCTTGATGGTCGACCACGAGCGAGTGCAGAGCCTCGCGATCGCGTGCGACAAGGACGCGGTGTGGTTCGAGCAGTTCACGCCGATGGAGGCGGCATAGCCGACTCGCTCGTTCGACTTACCATGACGCCATGACCATCTCCGTCGTCACGGGTGCAAACAGCGGTATCGGGCGGGCGACCGCGATTCATCTCGCCGAGCAAGGTCACGTCGTGTACGGCACCGTCCGCAGCGTCGACAAGGCCGGCAAGTTGCAATCGATGGCGTCAGATGCCGGCGTCGAGGTCAACCTCGTCGAGCTCGATGTTGCCGACGACGAATCGGTGCGGGCCGGGTTTGGTCATGTCCTCGACGAGACGAACGGCGTGGTCGACGTTCTGGTCAACAACGCCGGCGTCGGCGGCAACGCCGTGGCCGAGGAGTGTCCTCCGTCGACGTATCTCGACATCATGAACGTCAACCTGTGCGGTGCGGTTCGGTGCCTGCAACAGGTCCTTCCGGGCATGCGCACACGTCGTCGGGGTGCGATCGTCAACATCACCTCCATCGCCGGGCGCATCGCCGCCCTCGCTCAGTCGCCGTACGTCGCGTCGAAGTGGGCGTTCGAGGGTTTGAGCGAGGGCCTCGCCCAGGAGTTGGCGCCGTTCGGGATTCGTGTCGCGATCATCGAACCAGGCGTCACGAAGAGCGCGATCTTCGCCAAGAACATCGACGCACCGAACCAGTCGGGCGCGTACGACGCGCATTATCGGCGCATGTTGCAGTTCTACGCGACGGGGTATCCGCGGGCAACCGACCCGTTCGAGGTCGGCCGACTGATCCACCATGCGATCACGACCGACACACCGCAGCTTCGATACGCGGTCAGCTGGGCCGGCCCAGAGTTCATCGAAGCTCGAGAAGCGATGTCGGACGAAGACTGGGTCGCCCTCGGCGAGTACACCGACGATGCGCAGTACTACACGGCGTTCAAGTCCGCGTTCGGTCTCGACATCGCCCCTGTCTGAGCGGCGTCAGACCGCCGCGCGATGTAGTACCGCCCACGTCGGCTTCACGACGACCCCCTCGCCGTCGACCGACGCTTCGCCATCGACGATCAACGACATGCCGTGCGGGTCGCTCGGCGGGAACATCAACACGACCAATGGATTGCGGCCGACGTTCGCACGGCTGGACTTGCCGGTCTCACATCGAAGGCCTGCCGCAGTCACCGATGGTTGGACGGCGAGCACATGCGGCCGCTCGTCCCCGCTCGTCGCGAGGTAGCACCACGAGTATTCGGCGAGCTTGCTGGCAAGGTCCTCGAGCGGAACGGCGATGCTCACCGAAGGAGACTACGCGGCGTGCCGTTCACCCAGAAGTTACGGAACGACGGTGCAGGTCTTCGGGATCGTCAGCAACGGGTACGGATTGACCGCGGCGCCGCCCTTCGGATGCACTTCGAAGTGGAGGTGATAGTTGCCGGGACCGGGGTCGCCGGTGTCGCCGACGTACCCGATGAGTTGACCGCGTGTCACCACGGAACCGGCGCTCAATCCATCAGCGAACTTCGAGAGGTGAGCGTAGAAGTAGTACGTCTTGTCGGGCATCGTGAGATACCAGGCGTTGCCGGAGAGTGTCGCGTTGGCTGCACCGTCGAAGGTCTGGCGGGTGAGCGTTCCGTTGTCGACGGCGTAGATCTCTTGGCCGAGCGACGCCATCAAGTCGATGCCTTCGTGCGTTCGACCATTCGGCCGCGGTTGACCGAAGCTCGTCTTGCTGAGCGCGCACTTCGGCAGCGGGTTCATCGGGAACATCAACACGCCCGACTGGCTCAACCGAACAGCGGGCTTCAACGCGGTGGCTGCAACCTCGAGCGTCGTCGGTCCTGTGACCGCCGCGTGGACCGGATCGTCGACCACCACGACGCACGTACCGATCGTCAGCGCGGCCCCGGCAACTGCCAACGCGAATCGATGGTGACCCTTGGTCCAGAACATGTACGAACTTCCGTGAGATGACGCAACAGCCGGCCGCCCAGCGGAAAGAGTATCGGCACGGTGCCCGGCGGGCTAGAGCGGAAGTTCATGAATTCGTAACGTGCGGCCCGGACCTGTCACAGCGCGACAGCGAGATCAGCGTCGAGAATCGCCTGGTCTTCGGCGTCGGCGATCGGCACCGCTTTGGCCATTTCCCAGCTCTGAGCTGCGGCGACGTCGTCGCCGAGGGCTTTCAACGCCCTCGCTCTGGCCTCGTGCGCGTACGCCAGGTCGAAGTCCGCGAGCCCGTGCTCGCGGCACAGATCCATGCAACGGTTGGCGTAATGAAGCGACAGTTCCGGGTGGCCGGCGAGCAGTTGCACCTTCGCCAGCAGCCAGGCTCCCCTGGCCTCGTTGGCCGGGCCGCGACCCGTTGCTCGGGCCCAGTGGTACGTCGACGCGTACGCACGACGCAACATCTCCTCGTCGTTCTCCGCAGTGCGCTCCGCCTCGATCATCTCCCACGTCGAGTTGTTGCACTCGACGGCCTGGGCTCGATGCCAATCGCCGGCGGTGTCCTCCGTGGCGTGGAGCGTCGCCGTCAACGGCGGTAGCGAGTCCCCCGTTTCCAGCACCGTCTTCAAACCATCGAGGACGTACTCCCAACCGTCCTTGACGTTGGCCCACGTCAGGGGGCTGCGCGCCAGATCACCGTGCTCGAGCCGGAGCCGGGTCAGGCCGTCGCCGACGCGTTCGACGATCCACTCGACCCGACTCGGGGGCTCCGCCGACATGGCAGCGTCGTAAAGGGTGTGCCACGTCATGACGAGCCGCTTCGGCGGGTCGAGTTCCTCGATCACTCCATCCACCGCCGGCCGATCGTCACCGATCGTCGTGCGATACGGCTGACCCTTGACCGGCGGCGAGTCGAACGCGGTGCCATGGAAGTACCGACGAGTCCACGACGGCTCGATGATCGCCTCCCACACCTGTTCCGGCGTGGCCTTGATGAAGATCTGATAGACGTGCTTGGTGATGGCCATTTCGGCTCCTATGACGTGCCGCGCTCGAGGTCGTGACGGATACCAACCATTGCGCGGGTGAACGGTTGGGCGTACTTGCTGATCCATCGGTCCGCGATCTCGCCGATCGGGACTGGGTTGAGGTAGTGCAACTTGGTGCGGCCGACGCGCTTCGTGACGATGAGGTTTGCGCCTTCCAACACGCCGAGGTGCTTCATCACGCCGAACCTCGTCATGTCGGGAAAGCGGTCGCACAGGGCTTGCACCGTCTGCCCGTCGTACTCGAACAGCGCATCCAGGATCGACCGCCGAGTTGCGTCGGCAAGCGCCTTGAACACGTCATCCACATCGAGAATGTTATGTGACCAAATAGTCACATGTCAACGAAAAGTAC
>DASWRR010000503.1:0-5205 GCA_036403055.1 Ilumatobacteraceae bacterium
CGTCTCGGGCTTCTTCACTTCGCCGTGCGACCACAAGCGGATCTGGTCGGCCGTGGCCAACCCGATCTTCAACTGGTCAAACATGTTCACATCAAGCATCAGATTCTCATCTCGTTCGTCATCTCGTCGTCAGTTCTCGTCGGTGTTCAGTAGCTGGCGTTGCGCGCCGCCCGTCGTGCCTCGCGCTCGCGGTCGTCTTCGTCGGTGCCGCGCTCGTTGCGGCTGATGTCGATGCCCAGTTCCTCGGCGGTGCGGAAGACGTCTTCGTCCATCTCGCGCATCTCGATCTCGGAACCGTCGTCGGCGAGCACCTCGACGTTGAGGCACAACGCCTGCATCTCCTTCATGAGCACCTTGAAGCTCTCGGGGATGCCCGGCTCCGGGATGTTCTCGCCCTTGACGATGGCCTCGTACACCTTCACGCGGCCGAGCACGTCGTCGGACTTGATGGTGAGCAGCTCCTGCAAGCAGTACGCCGCGCCGTAGGCCTCGAGCGCCCACACCTCCATCTCACCGAAGCGCTGGCCACCGAACTGCGCCTTACCACCCAACGGCTGCTGGGTGATCATGCTGTATGGGCCGGTGGAGCGGGCGTGGATCTTGTCGTCGACCAAGTGGGCCAACTTCAAGATGTACATGTACCCGACGGTGACCGGGTTGTCGTACAGCTCCCCGGTGCGACCGTTGCGCAACGGCGTCTTGCCGTCGAGCTGGATCATGCGGTTGCCGTCGACGCTCTCGGCGTTGAGGTTCTCGAAGATCGATTGGATCGTCGGGTGCTTGCCGGCGGCCTCTTCCTCGTCCCAGTGAGCACCGTCGAACACCGGCGTGGCGATGAAGGTGCTCGGCTTGGTGTTGGGGCGTGTCTTGGACTCGGTGCCACGGATCGGCGGGTCACCGATGACCTTGCCGTTCTTCGCGTCGGTCCATCCCCAGCGTGCTGCGTAGCCGAGGTGCGCTTCGAGCACCTGACCGACGTTCATGCGGCTCGGCACACCGAGCGGGTTGAGGATGATGTCGACGGCCGTGCCATCGGCCATGTACGGCATGTCCTCGATCGGCAGGATCTTGGAGATGACGCCCTTGTTGCCGTGACGGCCGGCGAGCTTGTCGCCGACGGAGATCTTGCGCTTCTGGGCGACGTACACCCGAACGAGCTCATTGACCCCCGGCGGGAGCTCATGGCCGTCTTCACGGGTGAACACCTTGACGTCGATGACCTTGCCGCTCTCGCCGTGCGGCACCTTCAGCGAGGTGTCGCGAACTTCGCGAGCCTTCTCACCGAAGATCGCCCGGAGGAGGCGCTCTTCCGGCGTCAGCTCCGTCTCGCCCTTCGGAGTGACCTTGCCGACGAGGACGTCGCCAGGCCCGACCTCGGCGCCGACGCGGATGATGCCGCGGTCGTCGAGGTCGCGAAGGATGTCGTCGCTGAGGTTCGGGATGTCACGAGAGATCTCCTCGGGCCCGAGCTTGGTGTCACGAGCGTCGACCTCGTGCTCGTGGATGTGGATCGAGGTCAGCACGTCGTCCTTCACGAGACGTTCGCTGAGGATGATCGCGTCCTCGAAGTTGTAGCCCTCCCACGGCATCAAAGCGACGAGCAGGTTCTTGCCGAGCGCCAGTTCACCGTGATCGGTCGACGGGCCGTCGGCGATGATCGTGCCCTTCACGACCTTGTCGCCTTCTTTCACCAAGGCACGGTGGTTGATGCACGTGTCCTGGTTGCTGCGGCGGAACTTGCTGAGCGGGTACACGCGCTTGCCGCTGGCCTGGCCGTCGCCCGCCGCCTTGTACATGACCGTGATCGACGAGCCACTGACTTCGGTGACTTCACCGTCGCCGGTCGCCTGGATCAGGTCGGCGGCGTCGCGCGCCGCACGGTCCTCGATGCCGGTACCGATGTACGGCGCCTCGGCGCGCACCAGCGGAACCGCCTGGCGTTGCATGTTGGCGCCCATCAGGGCCCGGTTCGCGTCGTCGTGCTCGAGGAACGGGATCAGCGCCGTTGCGACCGAGACGATCTGCTTCGGGCTGACGTCCATCAACTGCACTTCGATCGGCGGTACCGACGCGATGTCGGTGGTGGCACCGAAGAAGCTCTCGGCTTCCAGCATCTTGCGCAGATCCTCGAGGCTCGCGGCCTGAGGGCTGCGGCGCACCAGCACGCGCTCGTCCTTGAACGTGCCGTCGGGATTGATCGGCGTGTTGGCCTGCGCGACGACGTAGTTCTCTTCCTCGTCAGCGGCCATGTAGCGGATCTCGCCGGAGACCTTGCCGTTCTTGACCACTCGGTACGGGGTCTCGATGAAGCCGTACGGATTGACACGGGCGAACGTGCTGAGCGCACCGATGAGGCCGATGTTCGGACCTTCCGGCGTCTCGATGGGGCACATGCGGCCGTAGTGGCTGAAGTGCACGTCACGGACTTCGAAGCCGGCGCGCTCGCGGCTGAGGCCACCTGGCCCGAGAGCGGACAGACGACGACGGTGGGTCAAGCCAGACAACGGGTTGACCTGGTCCATGAACTGCGACAGCTGCGAGGTTCCGAAGAACTCCTTGATGGCCGCGACGACGGGGCGGATGTTGACGAGGGTGGTCGGGGTGATGGCCTCGACGTCCTGCGTCGTCATGCGCTCACGAACGACTCGCTCCATGCGGCTGAGACCGATTCGGACCTGGTTCTGGATCAGCTCGCCCACGCTACGAATGCGGCGGTTGGCGAAGTGGTCCTGGTCGTCGAGTCGGTAACCCGGCTCCTGCTTCACGAGGTGGAGCATGTAGCTGACAGCCGCGACGATCTCGTTCGGGCGCAACACATCGGTGTCGTCCGGGTCGCTGTTCATGCTGCGCTTGGTCGGGTCATCACCTTCGCTGCGGAAGTACGCACCGAGCTCACGCGTTCCCTTGCCGAACAGCTCGTCGAGCTTGGCGACTTCGCCGCCGAGCTTGCGATCGAGCTTGTACCGGCCGACGCGGCTGAGGTCGTACCGACGGTTCTCGAAGAACGCGTTGCGGAAGTAGGCGCGTGCGGACTCGACGGTCGGCGGCTCGCCGGGGCGGGCTCGCTTGTAGATCTCGACCAGCGCCTCGTTCTGCGTCGGGGCGACGTGCTTCTCCTTCTCCCACTGACCTTCGAGGAAGTCGAACTGGGCGACGAAACGCTCGAGGAAACCAGGAGCGTGCTCCTCGTCGTAACCGCATGCACGCAGGAGGGTGAAGATGCCCATGCGGCGCTTGCGAGCCACACGCGTGCCGGCGGTGACGTCCTTGCCCGGCTTGTGCTCGACGTCGAACTCGAGCCACTCGCCGCGGTACGGGTGCACGGTGCCCTTGACGAGCTGGTGCTTGCTGAGGTTACGAAGGCGGAATCGCTCACCCGGCTCGAAGATGACGCCGGGGCTGCGGACGAGCTGCGACACGACGACGCGCTCGGTGCCGTTGATGATGAAGGTGCCCTTCTCGGTCATCATCGGGAAGTCGCCCATGAACACGGTCTGCTCTTTGATCTCGCCCGTGTTGCGGTTCATGAACCTGGCGCGCACGAAGATCGGCGCGCTGTAGGTCATGTCCTTCTCCTTGCACTCGTCGACCGAGAACTTCGGCGGCGGGCGCAGGTCTTCGTCGTCGGGATCGAACTCGAGCTCGAGCTGCAGCGCTTCGCTGAAGTCCTTGATCGGCGAGATGTCGCGGAACGTTTCGGCGAGGCCCTCGTTCAGGAACCACTCGAAGCTCTCGCGTTGGACTGCGATGAGGTCCGGCAGCTCCAGCGGCTCGGAAAGGTTGGCGAACGAATAACGCTCGCGGGACGTGGATCGAGAGGCCACAATTACTCCTTGGCAGCAGGCGGTGAGACGGCAAACAGCAGAACTGGGGCGCGCAAGGTCAACTGGGCAAAGCGATAGCAAGAGACAAGACGCACGGCAACGTTCGATGCTATCCGCGGCGCACGCCAACGTCAACCGCAGCTGGCGCACCGCCAGACGGTTTTCGTGAGGGCGAACGGTAAGCCCCAAACCCGTTCCTGTCAAGGATCTTGGACGAAACCGCAGGTCACGGCGAGGTGCGGTTGCTTGACCGCCGCCAGAGTGCCAGCAAGGATGTCGCCCAGCCGACGAGAGGAAGTCCCGAGTGGCTGCGACGAGCATGCAACAGCACAACGAACAGGACAACGACGACAAGCCGTCGACGGTCGAAGCCGGTCGCAGATTTCCGACGGACTTCTCGTGGGGATCGGCGACGTCGTCGTACCAGATCGAGGGCGCGGTGCACGAAGACGGTCGCGGCGAGAGCATCTGGGATCGGTTCTGCACCGTTGCCGGCGCGATCAGCGACGGGACCGACGGCTCCGTCGCGTGCGACCACTACCACCGCTTCGCCGAGGACATCGCCCTGATGCAGCGGCTGAACCTCAACTCGTATCGCTTCTCGATCGCCTGGCCGCGAGTCGTCCCGAACGGGCGCGGCGCGATCAACGAAGCCGGGCTCGACTTCTACGATCGCCTGGTCGATTCCCTGCTTGCGGCCGGGATCACGCCCTTCCCGACGCTGTACCACTGGGACCTCCCCCAGTCGCTCGAAGACGAAGGCGGGTGGCCGGTCCGCGCCACCGCTGAGGCCTTTGCCGACTACGCCGAGATCGTCGTCCGCCGGCTCGGCGACCGGATCTCCGATTGGATGACGCTCAACGAACCGTTCGTCGTCGCGAACCTCGGCTACCTCACCGGCGAGCACGCGCCGGGTCGGCGCTCACTGCCCGACGCACTCGCCGCGAGCCATCACCTGCTCGTCGGGCACGCGATGACGATGGAACGGATCCGTGCCGAAGTCCCAGATGCTCGCGTCGGGATCGTCCTCAACTTCACGCCCGTCACCGGGGTCGGCTCGTCCCCCGCTGCGCTCGACCGCCAGCAGATCATCGACGACGTCTCGAACCGGTGGTACTCCGATCCAATCGCGGGCCGCGGCTATCCCGAATACACGGTCGAGCGGTTGGGTTGGGCGCAGCGTGAGGTGCGCGACGGCGACATGGAGATGATCGCTCGACCGATCGACACGCTCGGCGTCAACTTCTACACCCGTCAGATCGTCGGCGCGCTCGACGGTGACCGCGACGGCGTGTCGTTCGGGTCGGAGACCGCGATGGGCTGGGAGGTTCATCCGCCGGCGCTTGGCGACCTGCTGCGCACGCTGCACGCGAGCTACCGC
>DASWRR010000504.1:0-2549 GCA_036403055.1 Ilumatobacteraceae bacterium
GACCGGCGCCGGCGCGAACGTCCACGTGCAAGAGATCCCCGCTGGAGCCGAGTCCGTTCCCGTTCTCCTGGGAACGCGGTGACCGATGAGCGACGCAACCGCCGCCCCGCCCGACGAGGCCGCCCCCACTCCTGAACCGCCGACGATGCACGGCTGTCTCGTCAGCGACAGCTACGGACAGGTGGTGTTGCACCCGTCGCGCGATCAGTACGTCGGCGTCGTGCGAGCGTTGCTCGACGACGGGTTCGAGATGTGCGTCGACGTCACCGCGGTCGATTACTTGCTGATGCCCGACCGCGCGATGGTGCAGGGCATCACCGCGGAGCGGTTCGAGATCGTCACCAACCTGCTGTCGATGGCGGGTCGCAAGCGCATTCGGCTCCGTGTCCAGGTTCCCGAGGACGATGCTTCGATCGACTCCTTGTTCGATCTGCACCCGGGCACCGAGGCGATGGAGCGCGAGATCTACGACATGTTCGGCATCACGTTCAACAACCATCCCGACCTCACGCGCATCTTGATGCCCGAGGATTGGGAGGGCTATCCGTTGCGCAAGGACTACGAGACGGGCATCATCCCGGTCCAGTTCTCGCCCGATTTCGGGGGGCCGCGCTGATGAGCATCGTCGACACGATCAAAGCCGGTGACGACGCCGAACAAGGCCTCAAGCCGCGCAGTGAACTGACCGCGCGCGAGCTCCTCCGCGAGGTCGGCTCGGTGCTGCGCATGAGCGAAGCGGACGCCGCGAAGCTCGGGGAGCTTCCGGCCGATACGTCCGAAGATCAGACGATGATCATCAACATGGGTCCGCAGCACCCGAGCACCCACGGTGTGTTGCGGTTGATGCTCGAGCTGCGTGGCGAGGAGGTGCTGCGCTGCAAGCCGATCATCGGTTACCTCCACACCGGCATGGAGAAGACGGGCGAGACGCTGACGTACATGCAGGGCACCACGAACGTGACGCGCATGGACTACGTCAGCCCGATGAACAACGAGCTCGTGTTCTCGATGGCGACCGAGAAGCTGCTCGGGATCGACGGCGACATCCCCGAGCGGGCGACGTGGATGCGCATGCTGCTGAGCGAGCTCAATCGGATGAGCAGCCATCTGCTGTTCCTCGCGACCAACGGCATGGACATCGGCGCGGTGTCGATGATGATCTACGGCTGGCGCGAGCGCGAGGAGGTGCTGCGCTTCTTCCAGAAGGTCACCGGTCTGCGGATGAACCACAACTTCATCCGCCCAGGCGGTGTCGCTGCCGACCTTCCGGTCGGCTGGCGCGACGACGTGTTGCGCCTGCTCGACCTCATCACCCCTCGGCTCGTCGAGTACGACACGCTGATGACCGGTCAACCGATCTGGCGCGATCGGTTGCAGGGTGTCGGCGTCATCACCGCCCAGGAGGCCATCGCACTCGGAGCCACGGGCCCGATCCTGCGCAGCACGGGAACCGCGTGGGACCTTCGACGCGACATGCCGTACCTGCACTACGCCGACATGGAGTTCGACGTGATCGTCGGCTCGTACGGCGATGCGTTCGACCGCTACGCGATCCGTCTCAACGAGGTGCGCGAGAGCATGAAGATCGTCCGCCAGATCCTCGACCGCATGCCGACCGGCGACTATCGCATCCAGGACAAGAAGGTGACACCGCCACCGCGGGCCCGCATCGACGAGTCGATGGAGGCGTTGATCCACCACTTCAAGATCTTCACCGAGGGGTTCAAGGTCCCCGAGGGTGAGGTTTACGTCGCGATCGAGAGCCCGCGGGGCGAGATCGGGTGCTACATCGCGAGCGATGGTTCGGCGCGCCCGTACCGGATGCACGTTCGCGGACCGAGCTTCGTCAACATCCAGTGCATGCCGCACATGTTGCGCGGCGGGCTGATCGCCGACGCAGTGGCCGTGATCTCGAGCGTGGACCCCGTGCTCGGCGAGGTGGACCGCTGATGGCGCGTCTCAGCGAGGCCAACGTCGTTCAGGCAAAAGAGATCATCGGGCGCTATCCGAGGCCGCGGTCGGCGACGATTCCGCTGCTCCATCTGGCGCAGCAACAGGACGGCTACATCACCAACGACGCGATGCGCCACATCGCGGAACTGATCGGCGCGACGCCTGCGGAGATCTTCGGCACCGCGACGTTCTACGAGATGTTCAAGTTCGAGCCGGTCGGCAAGTACCTCATCAACATCTGCAGCACCATGTCGTGCGCGCTGCTCGGCGCCGATGAGTTGATGCACCACGCCGAGGGCACACTCGGGATCAACGCCGGCAGCACCACAGCGGACGGTCTCTTCACCCTCGAACACGCGGAATGTCAGGCAGCGTGCACCGAGGCTCCGTGCCTGCAGGTCAACTACCGGTACCGCTACCGCGTCACGCCGGCGGACCTCGACAAGCTGATCAGCGATCTGCAGAACGGCCGTCTCGACAGCGAAGTGCCGCCGCACGGGACCGTTGCACGAGTGCGCCAACACATCACGTCCGATCGCGGTGTCGGTCCGGTGAACCCGGACGACGTCACCGGTGCGCCGGCGTGGATGCCTGCG
>DASWRR010000505.1:0-5586 GCA_036403055.1 Ilumatobacteraceae bacterium
CCTCCGGCCTGCACTTCAGCCGCAAGCTCAAGGTCGGCGGCGCGATCGCGGCGCTGCTCGGAATGCTCGGCACTGGTCTTGTCACCGGCGCCAATGCAGCACCCAACACCAGCCCTGTGGGCAGTGGCTTCACGGTGACGAGGTCGGACCTCGCCTTCATCTTGAAGCAGATCAAGATCGCCGAGCGCCATTCGAGGTCGCTCGCCAACACCGAGCCGACACAGGGGCCGAACCCGGACACGGCGCACGATCCGGAGTACTGCAGTTCGTTGGTCGGGCCCAATCCCGATCAGATTCCGGATTACCTGACGGCATACGGGCTTCGCACCGTCGACGGCGGCTGCAACAACCTCGTGCCGGCCACGTTGCTGAACCCGAACGGATCACCCGTCGCGTCGCCAAACGGTCCGGACGCGCCGGTGACGCAGAAGAAGTACATCACCGCGCAGGCCGACCAGCCCTTCCCGCGATTGACGTCGCCGGTGTTCCGCAAGGCCGATCCGATCACGTCGGCGCTGCCGGTCGGCCCGCTCGGACCGACGACGTACGCGCAGAAGACGGGCAACGTCGTCGATCAACAACCGCGCGTGATCAGCAACTTGATCGTCGATCAGACCGGGACAAACCCCGCTGCCGTATCGGCCGCCAAGTTCCCGGTTCGCACGCAAGGCAACACGGGCGTCGATGCATGCACCACCGATCCGACACCGGGAAATCCGGATGGAGTACCCGCGGGCTGCACGCCGTCGCATCACACGTTGTTCATCCCCAACGTGACGACTGACGTCGGCTTGTCACCGCCGTACAACAGCCTGTTCACCTTCTTCGGGCAGTTCTTCGACCATGGCGTCGACCAGACGGTGAAGAGCGGCTCCGAAGTGTTCATCCCGCTGCGCGCCGACGACCCCTTGCGCACGCTCGGGCCGAACGGCATCGCCGGTGACGGCGACGAGGTTCCCGCGAGCCAGGCCTTCATGGTCCTGACGCGCGCCCAGAATCAGCCAGGTCCCGACGGACAACTTGGCACTGCCGACGATGTCCAGGACGCGAACAACACCGACACACCATGGGTCGACCAGAGCCAGACGTACACGTCGCACACGTCGCACCAGTTCTTCTTGCGCCAATACGTCGCGGTCAACGGCAAGCCAGTCGCGACGGGCAAGCTGCTCGGCGGTCTCGACAACGACGGACCGATCAACGCGGCATGCTCCGCTGCTGGAACGTGCCTCAACGACGGCAACGCGAAGACCGGAAGCATCTCGACGTGGGCGTCGACCAAGAAGCAGGCGCGTGATCTGCTCGGGATGAAGCTGACCGACTACGACGTCACGAACATCCCGATGATCGCGACCGATCCGTATGGCAACTTCATTCCTGATCCTGTCACGGGCATGCCGGACTACGTCACCGCACACGGTCTCGTCTCCGGTGATCTCACCAACCCCGTGCCGGTGCCGGCCGACGTCATCCACTTCGACACACCGTTCCTCACGGACATTGCGCACAACGCCGACCCGTCGCCACAGGACCTCGATCACAACGGATCGTTCGAGACCATCCCCGTCCCGGACACCGACACCGTGCCGAACCCGGACTTCACGCAGCAAGCTCCGGGCACCTACGACGACGAGATGCTCAACGACCACTTCACATGCGGTGACGGTCGGTGCAACGAGAACATCGCGCTGTCCACCGTTCACCAGATCTTCCACCACGAGCACGACCGGTTGGTGGACGACGAGAAGGCCACGATCGAGAACCCGAACGCGACCGACACGCTGAAGGCCGACTTCCAAGCGACCAACTGCGCGAACGGTTGCGCAACCAACGATGCGTCGCTGCCGACGACCTTCACGTATGGAGAGCGCTTGTTCCAGGCCGCACGATTCGTCACAGAGATGGAGTATCAGCACCTCGTGTTCGAGGAGTTCGGCCGCAAGATCCAGCCGGCGATCCGACCGTTCCACGTGTACAACACGGACCTCAACGCGGCGATCCCCGCTGAGTTCGCGCATGCCGTCTATCGCTTCGGTCACTCGATGCTCGACGACAGCGTCGCGCGCACGAACGTCAACCCATCGACGGGCGCGAAGACCGACAACTCACTGCCGTTGTTGAAAGCCTTCCTGAATCCACCGGAGCTGTTCAACGGCGGTTCAGCCGGCACCCTGTCGCCGGAAGCGGCAGCCGGCAGCATCATCATGGGTTCTTCCGATCAGGTCGGCAACGAGCTCGACGAGTTCGTCACCGAGACGCTGCGGAACAACCTGTTGGGCCTGCCGCTCGACCTCGCCACGATCAACATGGCGCGTGCTCGAGAAGCGGGCATCCCGCCGCTGAACGACGTCCGCCGACAGATCTTCGCTCGGACGAATGACGGCCAGCTGCAGCCCTACACGAGCTGGTCGGACTACGGCCAGCACCTCAAGCACCCTGAGTCGTTGATCAACTTCGTGGCCGCCTACGGCACCCACCCGACGATCCGCGATTCAGGTCCCGACGGCGTGCCGGGCAACGCCGACGACGTCACGACCGTCGACGCGAAGCGAGCGGCAGCACGCGCGATCGTCGACCCGCAGCCCGGCGACATGCCGCCATGCGACGCGGCGGCGTTCATGTTCAGCACCGACGGATTCGACGCGGGCAACTGCCCGGACGGTATGGATTGGAGCCCGAAGGCAAGTGGCGTGACGACGACCGGCCTCGACAGCGTCGACCTGTGGGTCGGCGGTCTCGCCGAGGTGACGAACCTTTTCGGCGGCCTGCTGGGCACGACGTTCAACTACGTGTTCCAGTCGTCGATGGAGAACCTGCAAGACGGTGACCGTCTCTACTACCTCAACCGCACGCCTGGCATGAACCTGCGCACACAGCTCGAGGGCAACTCGTTCTCCGAGCTGATCATGCGCAACACCGTTGGCGTCAACTCGTTGAAGTCCGACGCGTTCTCCACTGCTGACTGCAGGTTCCAACTCGCAGCACTCTCGGGGACGGCCGCGGGCTACTCGCAGTTCGGTGCGACCGTCGCGGACGATCCGTCGACGAAGGATTGCGACGAGAGCAAGGTGCTCCTGCGTCAGCCGAACGGCACGATCCAGTACCGCCAGATCAACTCCGTCGACCCGTCCGGCATCAACGGCCAGTCGGTGTACAACGGGACAGACGGTGTCGACCGCATCTTCGGCGGCAATGACAACGACACGTTCTGGGGTGGCGCCGGCAACGACGTCATCGAGGGCAACGGCGGCGACGACGTGACGCTCGGCGGCGACGGCAACGACATCGAGACAGACCTCGGTGGCGCCGACGTCCAGAAGGGTGGTCCCGGCAACGATGCCCTCGATGGAGGTATCGGCAACGACATCTTCATGGGCGGCGACGGCAGCGACTTCATCAACGGTGGCGCCAACGACAACGAGACCTTCGCGGGCCCCGGCAACGACTTCATCATCGCCGGTCTTGGTGCCGACGCCGCACAGGGCGACGGTGGCGACGACTGGATCGAGGGTGGTTCTGGTCAGGACCTCTTGATCGGTGATCACGGCGCTCCGTTCTTCGACGACCCGGCGCAGCTCGCCCCGGGCAACGACGTCTTCATCGGTCAGGTCGGCGAGAACGACTACGACGCTGAAGGCGGCGACGACTTGATGGCGCAGAACGCAGCCATCGACCGCAACGCCGGCGCCGGTGGCTTCGACTGGGCATTCCACCAGTACGACACCGTCGGAGCGAACGACGACATGGAGATCAACAACAACCTGGCCGGGCTACCGATCCAAGTCGTCGTCAACCGTGATCGTTGGCAGGAGACAGAGGCGGATTCGGGCAGCCAGTTCGACGACGTGATTCGTGGGACCACGAGGGCCCCGGCAACTGTCGGCGGAGCCGGTTTCACCGGTTGCGACGTCATCGATCAAGCAGGTATCGACCGCATCGCGGGTCTCGCTGCGATCATGCCGCAACCGCTGACCGGCGACCCGGCTCCAGTGATCGCGGCATCGGCCGCGGGTTACTGCCCGGTCAACGGACCGATCTGGGGAGATGGCGACATCCTTCTCGGCGGTGGCGGAAGCGACACGATCGAGGGTCGCGACAACAACGACATCATCGATGGTGATCGATCGTTGTCGGTCCGCATCAGTCTGCGGACGAACCCCGACGACCCGAACACGGAGGTCGGTTCCACCGACCTGATGGAGCACGCGGCCGTGACTGGAAACTTCGGCGCAGGCACTACGAACATGACGCTGCAGCAAGCGGTGTTCGCCGGCAAGGTCGATCCCGGCAACCTCGTCATCGTTCGTGAGATCGGTACTCCGTTCGTCTCGCCGAGCGACGTCGACACTGCGGTGTACTCCGGTCCGTCTACCAACTACACGATCGAGCAGCAGGCGAACGGCAGCGTCCTCGTCACCGACAACGTCGGGACCGACGGTGTCGACACGCTGTGGAACATGGAGCAGGCGCAGTTCACGGACGGAACTGTCGACCTCACCTCACTCACGGCTGCCGAGCCAGCGGCGACACTGTCTGCGGACGCTGCGTCGTTCGGTTCGACGACGACGGGAACGCCGGGTGCCACTCAGACGTTCGCGATCGGGAGCACCGGCACGGGCACACTCGTCGTCTCGAGCGTGACGCTGACCGGTACAAACGCCGATCAGTTCAGCATCACGGCGAACACGTGCGCGGCAGTATCGCCAGGCGCATCGTGCACGTTGTCGGTGCAGTTCCTGCCGACGAGCGCGGGACCGAAGACGGCGACACTGACGATCGCGAGCAACGCTCCCGACTCGCCGGCCACCGTCACGCTGACGGGAACCGGTACGGCGGCGGCGAGCGCGCCGGACGCGCCGACGATCGGAACTGCAACCGCAGGAGCCGGGCAGGCGACGGTGAACTGGACAGCACCGGCGAACAACGGTGGCAGCGCGATCACGGGCTACTCCGTGAGGGTTGTGAACGCAGCGACCAACGCACAGGTCGGTGCGCTCCGCCCGGCCGCGGCCACAGCAACGAGTCTCGTTGTGACTGGCTTGACGAACGGAACCTCATACAGCTTCCAAGTCAGTGCGACGAACGCTGTTGGGTCGGGAGCGTTCTCGGCGCTGTCGACACCGGTGACGCTGGCATCAGTTCCGGACGCACCGACGGTCGGAACCGCAACTCCTGGGAATGCGCAGGCGACGGTGAACTGGACAGCACCGGCGAACAACGGTGGCAGCGCGATCACGGGCTACTCGGTGAAGGTCGTCAACGCAGCGACCAACGCACAGGTCGGCGCGCTCCGCCCGGCCGCGGCCACAGCAACGAGTCTCGTTGTGACTGGCTTGACCAACGGAACCTCATACAGCTTCCAAGTCAGTGCGACGAACGCTGTTGGGTCGGGAGCGTTCTCGGCACTCTCGACAGCGGTGACACCCGCAGCGGTTCCGAATGGTCCGACGGCCGTCACGGCGGTCGCGGCCAACGCATCGGCGACGGTGAGCTGGACGGCTCCGACGAACAACGGTGGCAGCGCGATCACCGGCTACACGGTGAAGGTCGTCAACGCGGCCACCAACGTGCAAGTCGGCGCACTCC
>DASWRR010000506.1:0-5450 GCA_036403055.1 Ilumatobacteraceae bacterium
TTCAACGATGGTGACTGGACGAACCCGGGGACCGGAATCGTCGCCGATCTCAACGGTGTCGTTCACTGCGAGGCCAACGGCTTCAACAACAACGCCGGCATCGGCTGCGTCGTCGGGCCGACCGCCGGCAACTACCTCAACGGTGGAACGCTGCCAGGTGCCGTCGGTGATGCGGTCGTCGTCGCCACAGGTCCAGGCACGGTCGGGGCGACCCGGCCGTGGGACACCGTCAACCACCCAACGACAGCAACGCGGTTCTCGTTCGCCTTCGGCCTCGCCGTCGGCCCGGGAGGCGAGCTCATCATCACCGAAGATCCATCCGCTGGCGCCCGAAGCGCACGCGGGACCATGTGGTCCGCTGCGTTCATCGGATGAGATCGGTGAGGTCACAACCCGTCGGTTCGTCCTGAGACCGGCGGGTTGTGACCGTTGTGAAAAGTGGCAAGCAGTGGGTCAGATCTCGGCGGCGACGTCGGGTTCGAACACCGGGAGCACACCACCGACACCGAGCTCGGCGGCGTGCTCCGCTGCTTCGATCGCCGATTCGTGGGACGCCTTGTGCGGCAGGAAGCGCAGCACGACGCCGGCCGCCAGCGCGGCAAGACATGCGGCGATCGTGACCGCGAAGTGAATGCCGGTGACGAAGGCCTGTTGTGCGGCGAGCCTGACGCCGGAACCGGCAGAGCCGCCAAGCGCATTCGCGGCATCGAGTGCGCCGGCCAGCGAGGTCCTGGCCGAGCCGCGTGACGCTGCGGGGACCGCATCGATCGCACGAGCAACCGAATTGCTGTAGCGCGACGCGGCGAGGCTGCCGAGTACGGCGACACCGAGCGCGGCACCGAGCTCGCGTGTTGCGTCGTTCATCGCCGATCCTGCGCCGGCCCGGCGCGATGGCACGGCCGACATGATCGACGCGGTCATCGGCGACATCGCCAGTGCGATCCCCGTCGTCAAGGGAACGATCGAACCGAGCACGTAGAGATACGACGTGTCGGTGTTCAAGCCGCGGAACATCAGCAACGCGATCGCGACCAAGCTGAGGCCCGTCGCGACGACTCGATGCGCACCGAACCGTGCCGCCAACCGCGGCGTACGAGTCGCGACGAGGACCATGATCGGCGACATCGGCAGGAACCGAACGGATGCGCCGAGCGGCGAGTAACCCAGAACGAGTTGGAAGTACTGGGTGATCAAGAACATCACCCCGAACATGGCGAGAAAGATCAGGATCATGCCGCCGCTCGCTGCGCTGAACGCAGGTATGCGGAACAGGTGCATGTCGAGCATCGGCTCCTCGGTGTGCAGCTCCCACGCCACGAACAACGCGAGCAGAACGATCGCTATCGCGAAGGCGCCGAGCGACTGGTTGCTGGCCCAGCCATGTTCGGGCGCCTGGATGAGGCCGTACACAAGACTCGAGATGCCAACGGTCGACAGCACAGCACCGAGCGGGTCGAGCGGCGCCTTCTGCGGGTCACGTGATCTGGGAACGAGGAAGCGTCCGGCAGTGAGCGCGATCGCGATGATCGGCACGTTGACGAGGAACACGGCGCCGTACCAGAAGTGTCCCAACAGGTAACCGCTCGCGACAGGTCCGAGCGCGCCGGCGCCGCCGCTCGTCGCTGCCCAGAACGCGATCGCCTTCGTCCGTTCGTGCGGTGGGAAGACGTTGACGAGGATCGACAGCGTCGACGGCATGATGAACGCCGCCGCCGCGCCCATCACCGCACGGCACGCGATGAGCTGAGTGATCGAGGTCGATACCGACGCGAGGACCGCTCCGACGAGGAACAGCAGGAGTCCGAGTTGGAGTGCACCTTTCCGCCCGAATCGGTCGCCGATCGCGCCTGCAGTGAACAACAGCCCGGCGAACACGAGCGAGTACGCCGCCACGACCCACTGCAGTTCGGAGTTGCTCGCGTGCAGGTGCTCGGACAGCGTTGGGATCGCGACGTTGAGGCTCGAGTTGCCGACGAAGACGATGATGAGACTGAGGCACAGAACCAGCAGCGTCCACCATCGGCGCGGATCGAGCGTTTCGTCGTCGACAGACAGTTGTGTTCTCGTGGTCACTGGATCCTCGATGCTCGGTGCGTCGGTTGAGGTCGGGTCACTTCAGGTCGGGGTCACTTCGTCGTCGCCAGGTCGACACCATTGTCGCGGGCGAACTTGGCGTATCGCGAAGCATCGCTCTGCAGTTCGGCGAGGTACGACTGCAGCAAACCGATCTTCGCGAGCACGCGCTCCTGGGTCTGTGCGTTCAGCCGCGACGCTTCGGTGACGATCTCGTTGGTTCGTTGCTTCGATGCGCCGGCGCGGTACTCGGCGCGCAGCGTCTCGATTCGATCTCCGGCGCTCAACAGGGCGCGGATCTCCTCGAGGTTGAACCCCATCACGGATTGCAGCTCACGGATGCGCAGCACGCGCGCGACATCGGATTCGGTGTAGCGACGCGAGCCGCCCGCGCTGCGAACCGAGGGCGTGACGAGGCCGAGCTCTTCGTAGTACCGGAGCGTGCGAGTCGTGACGCCGACGCGACGCGCCACCTCGCCGATCGGCCGTCCCGCAAGGCTCACGCCGGCACCCATTCCTCGGGCACCGCGGACGCAGATGCATCCGCGGTGCCGCGCTCATCGTCACCGTCGTCGTGGACGTACTTCTTGCCGCGCATCCACGATGCGACCGCGGCGATCAAGCACATGATCAACGACGCGGTGAACGCGATGCGCAACCCGTCCATGAACGGGGCCGAGATCAGCTCGGGGAAGAAGTGCTTGCCGGTGATCGTCGCCGATTGTTGCGGTGTCAGCTTGGCGAGCGTCTCGGCGGGCACGAGCTTCTCCATCGGGTTGTAACCGAGAAAGGCGGCGAACAGGCTGCCGACGGGCGGCGCCTCGGCGATCTTCTCCGCGGTCGCGGCCGGAACACCGTTGGCGACGAGACCGGACGACATCGATTGCGGCAACGTCGACGACAATCCGACGACCATCAGCGAGAAGAACAGTCCGATCGACAGCACCATGCCGGTGTTCATGAACGTCGCACGCATCCCCGACGCGACGCCGCGTTCGCTGTTCGGCACACTGTTCATGATCCCAGTCGTGTTGGGCGCCGCGAACATCCCGACGCCGATCCCGTTCATCAACAACAGGAGAGCGAACACCGGGAACGAGAAGTCGGCGGGCAGCAGCATCAGCAGCCCGAAGCTGACCGCGGCCAACAGCACGCCCCCGGTCGCGAACGGACGGGCGCCGTAGCGATCGGACAGCCATCCGGCGGCTGGGCCGGCGATGAGGAAACCGGCGGTGAGCGGCAGCATGAAGATGCCGGCCCACAGCGGGGTGTCCACGAAGTTGTAGCCGTGCAGCGGCAACCAGATCCCCTGCAGCCAGATGATGAGCATGAACTGCAGGCCGCCACGACCGATCGACATCAGCAGGCTGGCGACGTTGCCGGCGGTGAACGCGCGGATGCGGAACAGCTTGAGGTTGAACATCGGTTCGGCGACGTTGTTCTCGATCACCCAGAACGCGACGAGGAGCACGAGTCCGCCGATCAGTTCGGCGAGGACCCACGGACCGGTCCAACCCATGTCGTGTCCGCCGTGCGGCTGCAAGCCGTACGTGATCCCGATGAGGATCGACACCATTCCGGCAGCGAACGTCACGTTGCCGGCGATGTCCAGCTTGGCCCGTCGTCGCATTCCCGTCTCGCGCAGTTTGAGGTATGCCCACGCAGTGCCGAAGATCCCGAACGGCACGTTGACCCAGAACACCAGACGCCAATGAACCTCGGCGAGCAAACCGCCGGCGATCAGGCCGATGAACGAGCCCGCGATCGCGGCGACCATGTTGATCCCCATCGCCATGCCGCGCTCCTCGGCCTTGAACGCGTCAGTGAGAATCGCGGTCGAGTTGGCCATCAACAACGCGCCACCGACACCTTGTACGACACGCCACCCGATGAGCCACATCGCAGCGCCGCCTCCATGACCAGGCGTCAGCGACAGTGCGATCGATGCGAGCGTGAACACGAGGAAGCCGGCGTTGTACATGCGCACGCGGCCGAACATGTCGCCGAGGCGGCCGAACGAGACGACGAGCACTGCGGTCACCACGAGATACCCCATCAACATCCACAGCAGGTAGCTGATGTTGCTCGGTTGCAGTGGGTCGAGGTTGATGCCGCGGAAGATCGCGGGGAGCGAGATCAGCACGATCGACGAGTCGAGCGCGGCCATGAACATCCCCAGGGTGGTGTTGGACAGGGCCGTCCACTTGTAGCGGTCGTCGCCGATCGCATCACCCGTCGGTCGCTTGCTGCTCAAGGCCATCGCACTCTCCCACGCTCGTGACGTCTACGAACAGAATCGAACGTTAACGTTAGATCCGTAGCCGGGCAATGTGACGTCCGGCAAGATCGCGGGCTTCATCGCGACCCTTGACTCCGTGCCGGACCGGACATACGTTGCGCCAATGCCACGCCGAGTCATCTGCATCTCCCGGCTCCTCGGCGCCGGCGGTCGCGATGTGGGTCGCTCCGTCGCCGAGACGCTGGGGTACCGGTTCGTCGACGAGGAGATCGTGCAGCATGCCGCGGAGTCGAGTGGGATCTCCGTCGACGAGCTTGCCGATGCCGAGCGACGGACGAAGGTGATCGACCGGTTGACGAAGAACCTTGCCGCCGCCGGGGGTGCCGCCGGACTGATGTCTTCGGGCGCAGGGATGATCGACCTCGGTGGCAACACGGACCCGAAGTCGTTGCGCGCGCTGATACAGAAGTCGATTCACGAAGCCGCTGAACGCGGCGACGTCGTCATCGTGTCGCACGCCGCCTCGTACGCGCTCGCCGGGAGCACCGACGTCCTGCGTGTGCTCGTCACGGCGTCGCCCGAAACGCGTGCAGGCCGCGCTGCACAGGAGTCGTCGCTCGACAGCAAGAAGGCCGTCAAAGCAGTCGCCGAAAGCGACGCGCAGCGCGCCGCATACCTTCGCCGTTTCTACGACGTCGGCGACGAACTACCGACGCACTACGACCTCTCGTTGAACAGCGACTGGCTCCCGGTCCAGGTGATGAGCGACCTCGTCGTGCGCGCCGCGTCGGCGCTCTGACCCCCTCCGGATCAGCGACGGGCGAACTGATCGACCATTCGTTCGAGCACTCGATACACGAAGTAGCCGAGCAGCCCGAAGCCTGCTGCCGGAAGGATCCACAACGCAGCGACTGCGGCGACGAGTCCTGCACCGAACTGACGTCCCCACAGCGGCGCGGACACCACCGGAAGAACAACGGCGACGAGGAGCATCGCCCAGGGATCGAACAGTCGCGGCATCCCGAACAGCGCCGCGCCCGCGGCGTTCACGAACAGGCCCATGCCGGCCGCGGCGAGCGCGGTCCACAGCAGAACCGTGAGTCGTCGAAGACCGCCTGCCGCCCATCTCGTGCGCATG
>DASWRR010000507.1:0-4848 GCA_036403055.1 Ilumatobacteraceae bacterium
CGCAGCGATTGCGGATCATTGCCTGGAGCAACTCGACGGTCTCGCCGGTGAGCACCTCTGCCGACAGCACGCCGGTCACGACGCCACACCCGCTTCGTACGCGGCGAAGACCTTCTTCGGGACGACCATGCGCCACGCTTCGACCACGAGCTCTGTCATCTCTTCGAGATCGATCTCGGCAAGGCGAACCACGACCCAGTTGTAGCGCATGTCGCCAGGATCGGGCAGCATGAACTTGCGCGGCTCGCCGGCCACCAGCCCGGCGCGCTCTTCCTTCGGAAAGGCGAAGCCCATGCGCGAATCGTCGCGGCTGAACGCGAGGTAGACGATCTGACCGACCCGGAACTTGACACGGTCGCGGACAATGACCTCGTACGACCGTTCGAGGGTGGACGCCAGCGCTCGAACGTCGTCGATGGTGACACCGAGGGTCATGTGGCGACAATAGAGAACCGCGACGGGCCGGGGGCACCGAGGCCGAGCGGTCATGGAAGAATTCGGCGAAGTCTGTCGAAATCGGCCAACCGCGTTCGTCGTTGAAGTAGCAAACACCCCACGGGGTCCCGTTGAAAGGAAGCAACATGCCCAGGTACGCAGCACTGATCTACGGCGCCGAGCCGACGAACGAGGAGATGAACGACACCGAGAAGTGGGGCCAGGTCATGGCCGAGTACGTGCACTTCGGCGAGACGGGCGGCGCCGCCGGCGTGATCGGTGGAGGGGAGGCCCTCCAAGCGACGAACACGGCCACGACAATCCACGTTGCCGGTGGCGCCAAGGGCGGCGAGGTCATCTCCACCGACGGTCCTTTCGCCGAGACGAAGGAAGCACTCGGTGGCTTCTACCTCCTCGATTGCAAAGATCTCGACGAGGCGATCAGCTGGGCGGCGCAGATCCCGGGGGCGTGGCACGGCCACGTCGAGGTCCGCCCGGTCATCGACTTCAGCCAAGGCGCCGGCTGATCGATCCGCTGGACGAGATCATTCGGATCGAGGGTGGCCAGGTTCTGGCCACCCTCATTCGTCTGACGGGCGACATCGATCGCGCCGAGGATGCGTTGCACGATGCCGTCGTGGTTGCGGCGGATTCGTGGCGGCGCGACGGCGTCCCCGACAAACCGGGGGCGTGGCTGACCACGGTCGCCCGCAACAAGGCACTCGATCGCCTCCGTCGTGAGGCCCGTCGTGCGCCCAAGGAGGAAGAGGCGTTTCGGATGCTCACGGAGGGTTCGCCGACCGGCGTTGGCAATGCAGACGATCGTGACGATCGCCTGCGCCTCCTGTTCACCTGCTGCCATCCGGCGCTGTCCCCAGAATCGCAGGTCACGCTCGCGCTGCGCACGATCTGTGGGTTGACCACCGTCGACATCGCCAGGGTGTTCCTCGTTCCGGAGGCGACGATTGGACAACGGATCAGCCGGGCGAAGGCGAAGATCGCGAAGGCTCACATCCCGTACCGGGTCCCCGAAGAACACGAGCTCCCGGATCGCCTGCGACCCGTACTCGCGACGATCTACGCGGTCTTCACGGCCGGCCACCACGCGCCCAGTGGGGAGCTCGGCGCTCGCGTTGACCTCGCGGACGAAGCCATCCGCCTTGCCCGGGTCCTCGTCGACCTCATGCCGGACGAGGGGGAGTGCGTCGGCCTCCTCGCGCTCACGATCGCGACGAACGCACGCCGCACAGCGCGAACAGACGTCGAAGGTGAGATCATCCTCCTCGCGGATCAGGATCGCTCGCTCTGGGATGCCGCGGCGGTCTCCGAAGCATCGGCGCTCGTCGAATCGGTGCTGCGTCGTGGGCGTCCCGGCGCCTACCAGATGCAAGCCGCGATCGCATGCCTGCACGGGATCGCGCCGAGCTATGCCGAGACGGACTGGCCGCAGATCGCCGAGCTGTACCGCTTGCTCGAGATCCGTTGGCCGACACCGGTCGTGCGCGTGAATCGCGCAGTCGCGGTCGCCGAGGTTGCCGGCCCGCGCGCCGCCCTCGGCTTGTTGGGCGAGCTCATCGGCACGCCGACCGAACGATGGCACTTCTACTGGTCGGCGCGCGCCGACTTCCAACGCCGATCGGGTGAGATCGCCGCCGCCGCGGATTCGTATCGCCAGGCGCTCGAGTGTCCGTGCAACGACAGTGACCGGCGATTCCTCACTCGGCGACTGAACGACCTCGAACTGGATTCGCGTCCGAACGCGTGAGGTGCTCGATGGAGATCTCGCGCATGCGGTACTTCTGGACCTTGCCCGTGATGGTCATCGGGAACTCGTCGGCGATGTGGATGTACCGCGGGATCTTGAAGTGGGCGATCCGTCCGGCGCAGTAGGCAGCGAGCTCATCGCGGGTCATCGTTGCGCCGTCGCGCAGGCGGAGCCACGCGACCAGCTCCTCGCCGTACTTCGCATCGGGAACGCCGATCACCTGGACGTCGACGATGTCGGGATGTGAGTAGAGGAACTCTTCGACCTCGCGCGGATACACGTTCTCGCCACCGCGGATGATCATGTCCTTGATGCGCCCGACGATGCTGACGTAGCGATCGTCGTCCATCACCGCGAGGTCGCCGGAGTGCATCCAGCCGTCGGCGTCGATCGCCTCCGCCGTCATCTGGGGCTCGTTCCAGTATCCGAGCATCACCGAATAGCCCCTCGTGCAGTACTCCCCCGGCTCGTTGAGGCCGACCGTCTCACCGGTCGCGGGATCGACGACCTTGATCTCCACATGGGGCATCACTCGACCGACGGTGCCGACACGCTTGTCGAGCGGATCGTCAGGAGACGTCTGCGCCGAAACGGGCGATGTCTCGGTCATCCCGTACCCGATGGTGACCTCGCCCATGTGCATCTCGTCGACGCACTGCTTCATCACCTCGACGGGACACGGCGAACCAGCCATCATCCCGGTTCGTAGTGACGAGAGATCGAACCGTTCGAACTCAGGGTGCGAGAGCATCGCGATGAACATCGTCGGCACACCGAGCACGCTGGTGCAACGCTCGCCTTCGAGCGCTTGCAGCGTTGCGAGCGGCTCGAAGGACGGTGCCGGCAGAACGGTCGTTGTTGCGTGGGTGAGGTTGGCGAGGTTGCCGATCACCATCCCGAAGCAGTGGTAGAAGGGCACCGGGATGCACACCCGGTCAGCGGTCGTGTAGCGGAACCCGAGGCCGAGGAAGTAACCGTTGTTCAGCAGGTTGCGATGGCTCAGCGTTGCGCCCTTCGGGAACCCGGTCGTGCCGCTGGTGTACTGGATGTTGACCGGATCGGTGTTGCTCAACGACGCGCCTCGCGCCGGGAGGACATCGGGTCCGACCTCGTCGCCGGAGGCAATGAACTCGTCCCACTCAGGGGTGTCGAGGAGCACGACGTGTTCGAGATCCGGCAACGAGTCGCGAACCTCGGTGATCATCGCCGCGTAGTTGCTCGACTTGAAGCCCGTCGCGGACACGAGTGCCCGGCAACCGCTCTGCGACAGCGCGTACCGCAGCTCTTCCGTCTGATACGCGGGGTTGATGTTGACGAGGATGACGCCGGCCTTCGCGGCGGCGAACTGGATGTAGACCCACTCCGCGTTGTTGGGACTCCACATGCCGAGGCGATCGCCCTTTCCGAGACCGAGCGCGATCAACGCTCGAGCGAGTCGATCGACTTCGCGGCCGAGCTCACGGAACGTCAGGCGCAGGCCCTGGAACGGCACGACCAACGCCTCGCGGTCGGCATGATCTGCAACGATCCGGTCGAACGCGGCGCCGATCGTCTCCTCCAGCAAGGCGGTGTCGGTGGCACCGATCGAGTGTGCTGCAGTCATCACTTGGACCCCCTTGTGCGATCACTGAACGCGGGCCGACTGTACTGCCGGACGCGCGAGTACGTGAGAGACTGCGAGACGTTGTGTTGATCACCAGTTCGCTCCTCCGCATCGACGGGCTCACGAAGAAGTACCCCGGCGTGACCGCGCTCGACGATCTCACGATCGAGTTGCCCCGCGGCCTGGTTGGACTCGTGGGAGCGAACGGCGCCGGCAAGACGACGATGTTTCGGCTCCTGCTCGGCATCTCGAAGCCGACCGAGGGCCACATCGAGGTGTGCGGCATCGACGTCGGTGCGGATCCCATCGCCGTGCGGTCGCGGCTCGGTTACATGCCAGAGCACGACTGCCTCCCGCTCGATCAGACCGCAGCGGACGTCGTGTCGACGTTCGGTGAGCTCAGCGGGCTACCGGCGCGGGCGGCTCGCCAACGAGCATCCGACATCCTCGATCTCGTCGGTCTCGACGAAGCTCGATTTCGCCCTATCGGTGGGTTCTCGACCGGCATGCGCCAACGCACGAAGCTCGCCCAAGCGTTGGTCGGTGATCCGGAGCTGGTCCTGCTCGACGAACCGACCGCTGGTCTCGATCCGCTCGGTCGTGAAGAGATGCTGATGCTGGTCGCCCGTCTCGGTTCGTTCGGGATCTCGGTGCTGATGGCGACGCACCTCCTCGACGATGTGCAGCAGGTCTGCGACCACGTCGTGATGATCGACAGCGGAAGGCTCGTCGTCTCCGGCGCGACCGATGCACTGCTCGAACGAACCGGTTTCGTCACCGTCGACGTCGGCCCGCGTGCCGACGAGCTCGTTGCGGGGTTGTCGAACGTCGGGATCGTGGCCGTCGCCGCAGACGGTCTCGTCGAGGTGACCGTCGAGGGCGACCGTCAGATGGACGTGCTCCGCGACGTGATCGCCGACGCCGGACTGCCGTTGTACCGCCTGTCGACACGCCTGACGTCCCTCGACGAGGTCTTCCTCCGTCTCGCGGGGAGCCCTGCATGAGCGTCGTCAGCGGCGACCGTGGCGCGGTCTACGACCGCGGC
>DASWRR010000508.1:0-4981 GCA_036403055.1 Ilumatobacteraceae bacterium
CGTGCTGAAGGTGATGAGCAAGATGGGCGTGAGCACCGTTGCGAGCTACACCGGTGCCCAGATCTTCGAGGCGATCGGCCTCGGTCACGATCTCGTCGAGGAGTACTTCACCGGCACCGTCAGCCGCCTCGGAGGGATCACCCTCGACCAAGTGGCGTCGGAAGTTGCGGCGCGGCACAAGGTCGCCCACCCACCTCGCCCGGCAGAGCGCGCCCACCGAAAGCTCGAGCTCGGCGGTGAGTACCAGTGGCGGCGCGAGGGCGAAGTCCATCTGTTCAATCCGGAGACGGTGTTCAAGCTGCAACATGCGACTCGTTCGCGCAGGTACGACATCTTCAAGCAGTACACCGCGTTGGTCGACGATCAGGCCAGAAAGCTCGCAACGTTGCGAGGGTTGTTCGAGCTGAAGCTGGGTACTCGCGAGCCCGTGGCGATCGACGAAGTCGAGCCCGTGCGCGACATCGTCAAGCGGTTCTCCACCGGCGCGATGAGCTATGGCTCGATCTCCGCCGAGGCGCACGAGACCCTCGCGATCGCGATGAACTCGATCGGCGGCAAGAGCAACACTGGTGAAGGCGGGGAGGACAGCGATCGGTTGTACGACCCCGAGCGACGCAGCGCGATCAAGCAGGTCGCGAGCGGACGCTTCGGCGTGACGAGCGAGTACCTCGTCAACGCGACGGACCTGCAGATCAAGATGGCGCAGGGCGCCAAGCCGGGCGAGGGTGGTCAGTTGCCGGGCCACAAGGTGTATCCGTGGATCGCGGCGACACGGCATTCCACGCCGGGTGTCGGCTTGATCAGTCCGCCTCCGCACCACGACATCTACTCGATCGAAGATCTCAAGCAGCTCATTCACGATCTCAAGAACGCGAACCCGGCGGCACGCATCAACGTGAAGCTCGTTGCCGAAGTCGGTGTCGGTACCGTGGCCGCGGGCGTCAGCAAGGCGAAGGCCGACGTCGTGCTGATCAGTGGCCACGACGGCGGTACCGGCGCAAGCCCGCTGACGTCGCTGAAGCATGCGGGTGCGCCGTGGGAGCTCGGCCTCGCCGAGACGCAGCAGACGTTGCTGCTCAACGGTCTGAGGGATCGAATCGTCGTCCAAGCAGACGGGCAGTTGAAGACGGGTCGCGACGTCGTCATCGCCGCGTTGTTGGGTGCGGAGGAGTTCGGGTTCGCGACCGCACCGTTGGTCGTGAGCGGTTGCGTGATGATGCGCGTGTGTCATCTCGACACGTGTCCTGTCGGTGTCGCGACGCAGAACCCGGAGCTGCGTGCCAAGTTCAGCGGCAAGCCGGAGTTCGTCGTGAACTTCATGGAGTACATCGCCGAGGAAGTTCGCGAGCACATGGCGGCGCTCGGCTTCCGGACCGTGCAGGAGATGATCGGCCACGTCGAGGCACTCGACACGAAGGCCGCGATCAATCATTGGAAGGCGAAGGGCCTCGACATCGCGCCGATCCTGGCGGCGCCGTCGAACCCGTACGGACAGACGATGTACCAGTCGGTCGCACAGGAGCACGGGCTGCACGAGGCGCTCGATCAGCAACTGCTCGACGCCTGCGAACCGGCGATCGAGCGCGGCGAACAGGTTCGTATCGAGATGGCGATCCACAACGTCAATCGCACCGTCGGCACGCTGTTGGGCAACGCCGTCACGGCGCGTTACGGCGGCGCCGGGCTGCCGGACGGGACGATCGACATCCACTTCCGCGGGTCGGCGGGGCAGAGCTTCGGCGCCTTCGTCCCCTCCGGCATCACGCTGCGGCTCGAGGGTGATGCGAACGACTACGTCGCGAAGGGCCTGTCGGGTGGACGAGTCGTCGTCCGTCCGGACCGGCGGGCGCAGTTCGCGGCGCAGGATCACACGATTGCCGGCAACGTCATCGGCTATGGCGCAACGGGCGGCGAGATCTTCCTGCGCGGCATCGTCGGCGAACGGTTCTGTGTACGCAACTCCGGAGCAACCGCCGTCGTCGAAGGCGTCGGTGATCACGGGTGCGAGTACATGACCGGTGGGCGCGTCGTCGTCCTCGGTTCGACCGGGCGAAACTTCGGCGCCGGGATGAGCGGTGGCATTGCCTACGTCTACGACCCGCTCGACGTCTTCAGCACGAAGCTCAACGGCGAGATGGTGCAGTTGCAACAACTTGACGAAGATGACCGGGCCTTCGTTCGCCACACCGTGCAGGACCACTTCGCCCACACCGATTCCGCCGTCGCTGCGGCGATCATCGAATCATGGGATGCAGAGACGGAACATTTCAAGAAGGTGATGCCGACCGACTACGCCAGAGTGCTCGGCGTGATGAAGCAGGCACGCGCGGATGGTCTCGACGAACAGCAGACGTCGGCACGAATCATGGAAGCCGCACGATCATGAGGAGGTCGTCTGATGGGTGAGGTGACAGGGTTCCTCAAGTGGCAGCGTGAGATGCCGACGCGACGCGACGTGCCCGTGCGCTTGCGCGACTGGAAGGAGGTCTACAACGACTTCCCGCTGGACAAGGTGCAGACGCAGGCCGGTCGGTGCATGGACTGCGGCATCCCGTTCTGCAACAACGGTTGCCCGCTTGGCAACCTGATCCCCGATTGGAACGATCTTGTCTACCGCGAGCACTGGCGCGATGCGATCGATCGGCTGCACGCGACCAACAACTTTCCCGAGTTCACCGGCCGGCTGTGCCCAGCGCCGTGCGAGGCCGCATGCGTCTTGGGCATCAACGCCGATCCCGTCGCGATCAAGCAGGTGGAGGTGGAGATCATCGATCGCGCGTGGGATGAGGGTTGGGTCGAGCCGCAGTTGCCCAGCGTCAAGACGGGCAAGCGAATCGTCGTCATCGGGTCAGGCCCTTCCGGCCTGGCCGCCGCGCAACAACTCACTCGAGCCGGTCACGAAACGGTGGTGCTCGAACGCGCCGATCGCATCGGAGGGCTGCTGCGGTACGGGATCCCGGAGTTCAAGATGGAGAAGCGCCACCTGGCGCGTCGCATCGCGCAGATGGAGGCGGAAGGCACCGAGTTCCGGACAAACGCAACCGTCGGCGACGGCATCGACATCGAGGTGCTCCTCGCTTCGTACGACGCGATCGTGCTGGCGTGCGGCGCAACGGCCGCACGCGACCTTCCGATCCCCGGTCGGGAACTGCACGGCATCCAGCAGGCGATGGAGTACCTGCCGTTCGCGAACCGCGTGCAGGAGGGCGACATCGATGTGTCACCCATCGACGTCAGTGGCAAGCAGGTCGTGATCATCGGGGGCGGCGACACTGGTGCCGATTGCCTCGGCACCGCGCATCGCCAGGGTGCCGCCGGCATCACACAACTGGAGATCATGCCTCGCCCCCCGGACGATCGCGCCGGCGACAACCCGTGGCCGCAATGGAACCTCGTGTACCGCGTGTCGTCGGCCCACGAAGAAGGCGGCGACCGCCTGTTCAGCGTCAACACCGAGCGATTCCTCGGCGACGCGGACGGCAACGTCCGCGCCCTGTTGCTGCACGACGTCGAGATGATCGATGGCCGCTTCACGAAGGTCGAAGGCAGTGATCGCGAGTTGCGTGCCGATCACGTCTTCCTCGCGATGGGCTTCACGGGACCCGAGAAGTCGACGTGGCTGGACGTGCTCGGAGTCGACTTCGATCAACGCGGCAACGTTGCCCGAGACGGCCGCTACATGAGCTCCGTCCCTGGGGTCTTCGTGGCCGGCGACATGGGACGGGGCCAGAGCCTGATCGTCTGGGCGATCGCCGAAGGTCGCTCGTGCGCCGCTGGCGTCGACGCGTGGCTGATGGGCGAGACGCAGCTCCCGACACCGATTGCGCCGAGTGCGCGACCACTCGCGTAACGCCAGCGCGTAGGCTGCCGCCCATGAAACCGAACGTGTTGTGGGTCGCGGTGTCTGCCGCGCTTCTGGCGTCGTGTGGCGCGGCAAATGGGTCGGCACCTGACCAGACAACGCTCGGTCTCACCTCCACGAACTACGTCACCGTCACGCAGACACCGACCACGGTGACCACCACGACACTGCCCGGCGCCGTCGGAAATCCTGGCACCGTCCATCCTGAGGAAGGCAGTTACGTCATTGCCGCCGGCGACTACCCATCGACGATCGCCAAGCGCTACCACGTTGCCTTCGCCGATCTGCTGGCCATCAACGGATGGACGCTGCAAGGCCAGATCGTTCCGGAGTTCCCTGCTCCTGGCGCGACGATCAAGATCCCGCCGGGCTGGACCGAGCCCGGTACTGCGACCGCGGCTCCCACCGACACCTCGGGCACGTCGACGGGCACCACACCCTCCTCGGCGACGACGACAACCATCGCGGGTGGCCAGTCGGCGTGCGCACCAGGGGAGTACACGATCGTCACCGGCGACTTCCTCGGCAAGGTCGCCAAGAAGCTCGACACGACGGTCGACGCGCTCAACGCCGCGAACACCAGCACCAAGGGGTACTCGAGCTTCTACGTCGGCCTCAAGATCAAGACGCCGCCGAAGGCCAACTGCTAGTCGACGCCCAACCCATGCTGACGGTGATCGAAGGCCGAGTGCTCGGCTGTTTGATGGAGAAGGAGCGCACGGTTCCCGACCAGTATCCGCTGTCCATGAACGCGCTCGTGCTCGCCTGCAACCAGTCGTCGTCGCGTGATCCGATCATGCACCTCGACGAGTTCGAGGTCGATGCATCGATCACGTCGATGAAAGCGCAAGGCCTCGTTCGCATCGTGCACCCATCGCACGGTCGTAGCGTCACTCGCTATCGCCAGGTCGCCGATGAGAAGTTCGAGCTCGACGGCGGGGCGGCAGCGATCATCGCGGTGCTCCTCGTGCGCGGTCCGCAGACCGTCGCCGAGCTTCGTTCGCGCACAGAACGACTGCACACGTTCGAGTCGTTGGCACAGGTCGAGAGCGCGCTGCGGAGCCTCGCCGACAGCTCGCTGGTCCGGTTGCTCGATCGTCAGACCGGTCAGAAAGAGCA
>DASWRR010000509.1:0-2800 GCA_036403055.1 Ilumatobacteraceae bacterium
GTCGATGAGCTCCGCGCCCGGTCGGGCGAGCGCGAGCACGCCCGTTCCGACGAGCGCGTCGTGGACCACGACGTCGGCGTGCTGCAGACGACGAAGCCCGCGGACGGTCACCAGCTCCGGATCGCCGGGCCCGGCGCCGACGAGCGAGATCATGCGGCCACCGTGATCATCATCGCTCCGGCGGTCGTGTTCGTCGCTTCGTCGACGAGGATCAGACGGCCGCCTTCGTGACTGACGTCGTAGGGCGAGGCGACGATCGGTTCGCTCAGCGAGAGCCGAACCACTGCGAGATCGTTGAGCCCGATCTCGTCGGCAGCAATCGGCTCGAGGGTGTGCACGTCGTGGCGATACTCGACCGCGTCCACCACTGCTCGACCGACGCGGGTCCCGTGCTTGAACCAGTAGCGCGAGCCTTGTCGGAGCGGCTGGTCGATCATCCAGCAAACATGACCCGACACGACCTCGGTCGACTGCGCAGCACCGACGATCAGCACGTCGCCGCGGGCGACGTCGAGCGTGTCGGCCAACGACACGGTGATCGCTTGGCCGGCTTCGGCGGACTGGATGTCGCGACCGAATCGCTGGATCGCGGACACCGTGCTGACTCGACCGCTCGGCAGCACCGTGATCGAGTCACCGACCCGCAAGCCACCTCCTGCGAGGCGGCCGGCGAAGCCACGAAAGTCCGAACCCTGCGGCCTGATGACACGCTGCACATCGAGGCGGGCGGGCACTTCGCTCGGACGCGCATCGTCGAACGTCTCGAGCCATTCCAACAGCGTCGGACCGGAGTACCACGGTGAACGGCTCGAGGCAGTGACGACGTTGTCGCCGTCGAGCGCGCTGATCGGAAAGGCCACGACGGGAACGGGCGTCGGAAGTGCCTCGACGTAGCCGGCGAGGTCCTTCGACACGGAGTCGAACTCCCCCTCGTCCCAATCGACGAGGTCCATCTTGTTGACCGCGAGAGCAATCGCCTTGACGCCCAGCAACGACGCGATGAACGCGTGCCGGCGCGTCTGTTCGAGAACGCCGTGCCGCGCATCGACCAGGACGACCGCGACGTCAGCAGTGGATGCACCGGTCACCATGTTGCGGGTGTACTGCGCGTGACCCGGCGTGTCCGCAACGATGAAGCTGCGATTCGGCGTGGCGAAGTAGCGATGGGCGACGTCGATCGTGATGCCTTGCTCGCGCTCGGCCCGCAAGCCGTCGGTCAGCAGCGCGAGGTTGCGCTCGCCGTCGCCGTATCGCCGGCTCGCCTTGACGACCGCAGCCAGTTGATCTTCGAAGACCGTCTTCGTGTCGTGCAGCAAGCGACCGATCAGGGTGCTCTTCCCGTCGTCGACGCTGCCAGCAGTCGCGATGCGCAGTGTCGCGACATGCGGCGTGGTGACGCGAAGTGTGGTTGCTGACGTCATCAGAAGTAGCCCTCTCGTTTGCGGTCTTCCATGGCGGATTCGCTGAAGTTGTCGTCGGCACGCGTCGCGCCGCGTTCGGTGATGCGCGCCGCGGCGACTTCGGCGATCACGTCGTCGATCGTCGCGGCGGTTGATCGAACCGCACCGGTGCAGCTGGCGTCACCGACCGTCCGGTATCGAACGGTCTCGACCGACGACTGCTCGCCCGGCTCGAGCACCACTGGGCCACCGACGGCAAGCAGCATCCCGTCGCGCGCGACGACCTCGCGCCGGTGCGAGTAGTAGATGCTCGGCAACGGAATTCGTTCGGCGGCGATGAACTGCCAGATGTCGAGCTCGGTCCAGTTGCTCAGGGGGAACGCCCGAAGTTGCTCGCCTTTGCGGATGCGGGAATTGAGGACGTCCCACGGTTCGGGGCGCTGATTGCGCGGGTCCCACCTGCCCTGCTGATCGCGGAAGGACAGGATCCGCTCCTTGGCACGGGCCTTGTCCTCGTCTCGCCGTCCGCCTCCGAACGCGGCGTCGAAGCCGTGCTCGGTGATCGCGTCGAGCAGCGTCACCGACTGCAGCCGGTTGCGACTGGCACGCGGGCCCGGGTCCTCGACGACGCGGCCCGCATCGATCGAGTCCTGGACGCTCGCGACGATCAGCCGCGCGCCGAGATCGCGGACGACAGCGTCGCGGTACTCGATCACCTCTCGGAAGTTGTGACCGGTGTCGACGTGCATCACCGGGAACGGCAATCGCGCCGGCGCGAACGCGAGCGCTGCGAGATGCAACAGCACCGCCGAGTCCTTGCCGCCGCTGAACAGCAGCACCGGGTTCTCGCACTCCGTCGCGACCTCACGAATGATCGTGACCGCCTCGTCGGCCAGCGACTCGAGATGAGGGCTGGCAGTCGTGTTCATACGTGAAGGCCGCATTCCGTCTTGGCGTTGCCCGACCATCGTCCGCCGCGGCGATCCTCGCCTTCCGCCACCGGTCGAGTGCACGGCCAGCAACCGATCGACGGATACCCGCGTTCGCTCAGCGGGTTGACGGGCAGTTCGTTGAGCTCGATGTACAGCGCGACGTCGTCGTCGGTCCACGTGGCCAACGGGTTGATCTTGACGAGGTTGCGATTGATGTCGTAGCTCACGACGGGCGTGTTGGCACGCGTCGGACCGTCGGCGCGGCGCACGCCGGTGACCCACGCGGCCTTGCCTTCGAGCGCGCGATTGAGCGGCTCGACCTTGCGGACCGCGCAGCACGACTCGACGTCCGTCTGCCACAGGTTGTCGCGGCGAACCTCGGGACGCGGGGTCATGACGCGGAGGTTGATCCCGAACCGGTTCTGCATCTCCTCGACCAGCCACCACGTCTCGGCGAAGAGGTACTGC
>DASWRR010000510.1:0-12605 GCA_036403055.1 Ilumatobacteraceae bacterium
CACCGCTCCCGTGTCGCTGTTCGTGCGACCGGTTTCCGACATCGCGATGCCGACCGAGTTCTCGCGGGGCCCCTGGGACCCCGGTGCCCTGCACGGTGGCCCGGTTGCGGCGCTGCTCGCCCACGTCGTCGAGAACGTCGCCGTAGACGGCATCGACTGGTTCGTCGCGAGGATGACCGTGGAGCTCGAACGGCCGGTGACGATGGAGCCGCTGCAACTGCACGCGGAGATCACGAGGCCTGGCCGCAAGGTCTCGATCGTCGAGGCGTCGATCACGCGTGCCGAAACCGGCGCCGTCCTTGCAAGGGCGCGCGCCCTACGAATTCGCACGGCGGACGTACCGTTGCCGTCCGGCGATCCGGAGCTCGGGCCGTTGCTGGCGATCGAGCGGCCACCGCCCGGCCCCGATCATGGGCACGCCGCGGACCTCGGCCCGAACGACGACATCGCCTTCCACAACGGCGGCGCCGAGCATCGCTTCCTGGGTGACCGTGCCTCGCCGCTCGGTCCGGTCGTCGACTGGATCCGGCTGCGCGTGCCACTGTTTCCCGACGTCGCACTGACGCCGTTGCAGCGGGTCGCGGGCGCCGTGGACTTCGCCAACGGGATCTCGCACGTACTCCCGTGGGAGACGCATCTGTTCGTCAACCCTGATCTGACGATCCATCAGTTCCGGCCGCTGCGCGGCGAGTGGGTCGGGATGGCGAGCGCGACGCTCCACGGCACGCGCGGCGTCGGCATGTCCGACACGGCGGTGTTCGACGTCGACGGACGGATCGGGCGATCGTGCCAATCTCTGCTGCTCGACGCGCGGTGACGTCCTCGTTCAGCGTTTGGCCAACTGTGCGTCGATGCTGCGAGCGGTCGACAGCAGGTCGGGCAGGATCACGGTTCTCAGTTCCTTCAGCGTGACGCGAGCGGCGTGCGTTCCGACGTTGATCGCCGCCAACGTTCGGCCACGACGGTCGCGCAGTGGTGCTGCAACCGACCGGATCCCCATCTCCAGCTCTTGATCGATCAATGCGTAACCCTGCGATCTGACCGCGAGGATTTCCGTTCGGAGGTCGTCGATGTCGGTGATCGATTGCAGCGTGAGACCGCTGATCACGAGTTGATCGAGGAACCGATCGAGGCCGGCGTCGTCCAGGCCGGCGAGCAGAACACGCCCCATCGAAGTCCACGCCGCGGGAAGGCGGGACCCGATCGCCAACGAGATCCCCATGATCCGCTGGGTGTTGACGCGCGCGACGTACACGATCTGGTTTCCGTCGAGAACGGACGCCGACACGCTTTCGTGCACTCGGTCCGACAGCGCCTCCATGAACGGCTGGGCGATGTCGGGAAGTTGCAACGACGAGACGTAGGCGAAGCCGAGGTCGAGGACACGCGGCGTGAGCTCGAAGCTGCGCCCGTCGGTGCATACGTACCCGAGTGTCACGAGTGTGTGGAGCAACCGGCGGGCGGTGGCACGGGTGAGTCCAGTGGCGCGCGACATGTCGGCGAGCGTCATTGCTGGTCGGTCGGCGTTGAACGCCTGAAGGACCGCGAGACCGCGGCTCAACGACTGCACGTGATCGCGCTCGCGACTATCGTCGGAAACCCTGCCGTTCACCGTCTGACCGCTTGACACTGGGCACACCTCCCGCGACAATGTTCACATATCGCACGACTGTGCGCAATGCGAACATCAGAGGGGGTTGCGTGACCGAGTACGTCACCAGGTTCGGGTCGCTCGCCGACTACGAGAAAGGTGGAATCGAACTGATCAACGATCAGGCCAAGAACTACGCGTTCTCCAACATCTTCGAAGTCGCCAACTCGTCGAAGCCGTGGGAGAAGGTCGCTGTCGGAAAGAACATGCAATACGTTCTCGAGGCGATCCGCGCCGAGGGAACCAGCGAGTGGCGAACGTGCGCTCACGACGAGTTCCCGTTGTGCATGGACGGCGAAGTCACCATCGAACTGGTGAAGCTCGACACCCCCGCGGTGCCCGCCGACAAGGAAGGTTCCGTGCGCATCGACGGCGAGCCCGTCGGAAAGAAGATGGGGCGCATCGTGCTGCGCAAAGGTCATCAGGCGCTCCTGCCGGCGAACGCGGCCTACCGCATGAGCGCCACGGCGCCGAGCGTCATCTTGTTGCAAACCATCCTCGGCGACGACACCGTCGAGCGCTGGGCCGAGATCTGTTTGAGCTGAGAAGAAGGAACCCACTGACATGACACTGACCGACGTCCAATCGACCGACCCGAACGCGCAGGGCTATCGCGAGTTCAACCTCGGGGCGTTCCACTTCTCCCGCGACGAGTACTTCGTCCACATCACGTGGCCGACCGGCAAGCACGTGCTCAGCGCCGACGTGTTCCTGCGCGCGCTGCAGCGCGACGTTGCGTGGGACTTCTTCTATGGCACCGTCAACTTCGACGGCGTCTTCGGGACGGTCAACCACTACGGCACCGTCGACATGTTCGCCGGGCGGTTCAACGACGCGTATCGCAAAGCGGAGTTGGACCACACCGAGAACTTCGACACCCCGCTGATCCGCGACACGTTCAAGGCGATGCTCGACGATTGGACCAACGCATCGTTCGACCCCTTCGCCAGCCCTGCCGAGACGGACAAGCCGTTCGGCGTCAAGGACGGCAGCAACACCGAGGCGATCACGCGCCGACGCGTCGCGGCCAACCGCATGGTCAGCATCCCCGGCGACGAGCAGATCCGAACGGACGCAACGCATCCGGTCAACCGCATGTTCGCCGATGTGCCCCAGGACCAGCCCGAGGTGTACCCCGAACCCGGCTTCGAGAACGAGGTCGCGGCGTACAACCTGTACGCCTACATCAGTCGCAGCGACGTGACGTGGAACCCGAGCGTCGTCAGCGTCTGCAAGGCCAGCCTCTATTGCCCGACGAGCGAGGAGTACATGCTCCCCGTCTTCCACGGCAACGATCGGGTCGAGTGGTTCGTGCAGCTGAGCGACGAGATCGTGTGGGACGTCCAAGATCGCGACAGCGGCGCGCCGCGCAGCAAGGTGACGATGAAGGCGGGCGACGTTGCGGCGATGCCCGGCGACATCCGGCATCAGGGCTACAGCCCGAAGCGTTCGATGTTGCTGGTGTGGGAGAACGGTTCGCCCGAACTTCCGGAGATGATCCGCACCGGCAAGGCGAGCGTGTATCCCGTCGACTTCTGATGGTCGAAGCACTGCGCGAATGGACGCTCCGTGACGCCGTCGCGGCGCTCGTCCACGACGGCGACACCCTGGCGCTCGAGGGTTTCACGCACTTGATCCCGCATGCCGCTGGGCATGAGATCATTCGACAGGAGCGGCGCAACCTGCACCTCGTGCGCATGACTCCGGACATGGTGTACGACCAACTGATCGGCTCGGGTTGCGTCACCAAGCTGACGTTCTCGTGGGGAGGCAACCCGGGCGTCGGATCGTTGCAGCGCTTCCGCGACGCGGTCGAGAACGGGTGGCCGCATCCGCTGGAGATCGAAGAGCACAGCCACGCCGGCATGGCCACGCGCTACGCGGCTGGTGCCAGCGGCCTTCCCTTCGGGATCCTTCGCGGGTACGTCGGCACGGATCTGGCCAAGCACACGAGCACGATCAAGACCGTCGAATGTCCCTTCACGGGCGAGGTGCTCGCCGCCGTCCCGGCGATCAATCCTGACGTCGGGATCATCCATGCCCAGCGAGCGGATCGAGCGGGCAACGTTCAGATCTGGGGACTGCTCGGCGTGCAGAAGGAAGCCGTGCTCGCGTCCAAGCGATCGATCGTCACCGTCGAGGAGATCGTCGACGAGCTCCCCGAGGTGCCCGGTTCGATCGTGCTGCCGTCGTGGGTCGTGACGGCGGTGTGCCACGTGCCCTGCGGCGCGCATCCCAGTTTTGCCATGGGATTCTCGGTTCGCGACAATGCGTTCTACAAGGCCTGGGACGCGATCTCGAAAGATCGAGATGCGTTCACCGCGTGGATCGACAAGCACGTCAAGGGCACGGCGGACTTCGCCGAATACTGCGCGAGCGTCGGTGTCTGATGGCTGAGTACACGACCGACGAACTGATGATCGTCAACGCCGCGCGCCAGCTCGGCGCGCTGGCCGCGGCAGGCAAGTCGCGATGCTTCGTCGGCATCGGTCTTCCGTCGACGGCTGCCAATCTGGCGCGACGTCTGTATCCGATCGAACCGGTCCTGATCTACGAATCGGGCTGCATCGGCTCGAAGCCCACACGGCTGCCACTGTCGATCGGCGACGGTGAGCTCGCCGAGACCAGCGATGCGGTCGTCAGCGTTCCAGAGATCTTTGCGTACTGGTTGCAGGCCGGGCGCATCGACATCGGGTTCCTCAGTGGCGCCCAACTCGACAAGTTCGCCAACATCAACTCGACCGTGATCGGCACCTACGAATCGCCGAGGACGCGTCTGCCGGGCGCTGGTGGCGCGCCGGAGATCGCCGCGTCCGCCGGAGCGGTGATGGTGATCATGCGGCAGTCGGCCCGCGCGTTCGTCGAGCGCTGCGATTTCCGCACATCGATCGGATACGGCGACGCGAAGGGTGACCGCGAGCGCTTCGGTTTGCGCGGTGGCGGACCCAAATGGGTCATCACCGACCTTGCCATCATGGAGCCCGATGACGACACCTGCGAACTCGTCGTCGTCGCGTTGCACCCTGGCGTGACGCGAGAGCAGGTGACCGCGGCGACGGGATGGGCCGTTCGATTCCGGGACGACGTCTCGACGACGGAGGAGCCGACGGCGACAGAGCTCGACACGTTGCGCGCGTTGCAGGCGGCATGAAGCCGTTCGAGTACGACCAGTTGCCGGCACGGATCGTGTTCGGGCCCGGGTGCCTGTCGGCGGTCGGTCCCGAGGTCGAACGGCTCGGCGGCGTCAGCGTCATGCTGATCTCGGATGGTGCCGCGCAGTCGTTCGCCGAGGTGATCGCCGCACAGCTTGGATCACGCCTTGCACTGCGGTGGAACGAGGTCGCGCAACACGTCCCTGTCGAGCTCGCGGAGAAAGCACGGGCAGCTGCCACGGACGCGACGATCGATTGCGTGGTGTGCATCGGTGGCGGCTCGTCGACGGGCCTGGCGAAGGCGATCGCGCTCAGCCATCACGTGCCGATCCTGGCGGTCCCGACGACCTACGCGGGCAGTGAGCAGACGACGATCTACGGCGTCACCGGCGGCCGGCACAAGGAGACCGGCAAGAACCCGATCGTCCAACCGAGGACCGTCGTGTACGACCCCGAGTTGACGCTCGGGTTGCCGGCGCACGTGACCGGTCCGTCAGCGTTCAACGCGCTCGCCCACTCCGTCGAGGCTTTGTATGCCCCCGGCCACAATCCGATCACGACGGTGCTGGCACTCGAAGGGGTGAGGGCGATCCACGATTCGCTGCCGACGGTGATGGCTTCGCCGGAAGACGTCGATGCCCGCGGGACATTGCTGTACGGCGCGTATCTCTCGGGTGTCTCGCTCGGCGCAACTGCCGCGGGCCTTCACCACAAGTTGTGCCATGTGCTCGGCGGCATGTTCAACCTCGTCCACGCCGACGCGCACTCGGTGATCCTGCCGCACGCCGTTGCGTTCAATGCTCCTGCGGTTCCCGACATGGCTCGTCTTGCGGAATCGCTCGGCGCGCCGGGCGGCGATCCGGCGGGCGCGCTTTGGGATCTGGCCGCGGCGAGCAGCGTGCCGACCCGACTCGCCGATCTCAGCGGTCACGACGGCCTCCTTCGACACGATCAGTTGGCCGAGGCCGCGCATGCCGCTGCAGCGGAGATCACTGTGAACCCGCGGCCGGTCGACGAAGCGGATCTGCTGGGCATACTGGAGCGGGCGTACGAAGGAGAGCGACCATGACAGCCGAAGCCTTCATCATCGATGCCGTCCGCACTCCGGTTGGTCGGATCAGTGGCGCGTTGGCGGGCGTTCGTCCCGACGATCTGTTGGCCGGAGCAGTGCGTGCGATCGTCGATCGAACGCCGTCGCTCGACCCGTCGTCGATCGACGAGGTCTATGCCGGCGATGCCAACGGCGCGGGTGAGGACAACCGCAACGTCGGTCGAATGGCGTTGCTGTTGGCGGGACTGCCGACGACGATTCCGGCGGCGACGGTCAACCGGTTGTGCGGCAGTGGCATCGAGGCAATCTTTGGCGCGTCGCGGACGGTCGCAGTCGGCGATGCCGACGTCACCATCGCGTGCGGTGTCGAGAGCATGACTCGTGCCCCGTGGGTCGTGTTGAAGCCGTCGAAGGCGTACCCCACGACGCATGAGCAGATGTGGAACTCCGCGCTCGGCTGGCGGATGGTGAACCCGAAGATGCCGGGGGAGTGGACGATCTCGCTCGGCGAGGGCGCCGAGGTGCTGGCCGACAAGTACTCGATCTCGCGCGAGGAGCAGGACGCGTTCGCCATGGGATCGCACCATCGCGCGGCGGCCGCGTGGGACGCCGGTTTCTTTGCCGCCGAGACCGTTCAAGTCGTCGACGCGCCCCTGGAACGCGACGAGTGCATCAGACCCGACTCGTCGATGGAGACGCTCGGCAAGCTCAAGCCCGTCTTCAAGCAAGGCGGGACGGTGAGCGCCGGCAACGCGTCTCCGATGAACGACGGTGCTGCTGCGATGTTGGTGATGTCGCAGCGTGGTGTCGATCGATCGCAAGCGGCACCCATGGCGCGCATCGTCAGTCGAGCGACGAGCGGCGTCGATCCGCACCTGTACGGCATCGGGCCCGTCGAGGCGGCACGAACTGCGTTGCGTCGCGCCGGAATCGGGTGGGGCGACCTCTCCGCTGTGGAGCTCAACGAGGCGTTTGCCGCGCAGTCACTTGCGTGTCTGCGCGAGTGGCCGGAGCTCGATCCGTCGATCGTCAACCAGCAGGGCGGTGCGATCGCGATCGGCCACCCACTCGGTTGCTCTGGCGTGCGGATCGTGACGACGCTCGCGCATCACCTGCGCCGCACGGGCGGCCGCTACGGTCTCGCAGCGATGTGCATCGGCGTCGGCCAAGGCATCGCCCTCGTCCTCGAAAACCTCGCCTGACCGAACCCATCGAACCGAGTGTTTCCGTCCCCCTGGCGGCCGTCCAAACACTCGCACCGGGTCAGCGGGGTCAGCGGGTGCGGGCGATCGCGGCGACGGCGTCGAGGGATTCCGGGTTCTTCAGCGAGCCCCGGCTGGCGACGTCGTCGGGACTGGCGCCGCGGAGGATCTTCTTCACCGGCAGCTCGAGCTTCTTGCCGGACAACGTGGTCGGGATCGACGGGACGGCGTGGACCTCGTCGGGGACGTGTCGCGGCGAGAGGTTGGTCCGCAACGACGCTTTCACCCGATCCCTCACGGTCTCGACAGCAACATCACCGTCGAGCGCGACGAAGAGCACGAGCACACCGGCGCCACCACCGTCCACATCCTCGAGGTGCACGATGAGGCTGTCGCTGACTCCTTCGACTGACTCGACGACGCGGTAGATCTCACTCGTCCCGATCCGGACGCCGCCGCGGTTCAACGTGGCGTCGGAGCGGCCGGTGATCACGCAGCTGCCGTGCTCGTCGAGCGTGATCCAGTCGCCATGGCGCCACACACCGGGGTACGCGTCGAAGTACGCCGCCTCGAGTTTTCGGCCGTCGGCGTCGCCCCAGAATCCGACGGGCATTGACGGCATCGGCTTGGTGATCACCAGTTCGCCCTGTTGGCCGACGACGGGTCGACCGGTCTCGTCGTAGGCCTCGACGGCCGCGCCCAGGTACCGACAGGAGATCTCACCGGCGAGCACAGGCACCATCGGACATCCACCGACGAAGGCGGAGCAGACGTCGGTGCCGCCACTGATCGACGACAGCATCACGTTCGAGCCGACGCTGTCGTAGATCCATCGGAAGCCGTCAGCGGGCAGTGGAGCGCCCGTCGAACCGACCGCGCGAATCGCGGAGAGATCGTGATCGTCACGCGGGCGCAGGCCCGCCTTGCGGCATGCCATGTAGTACGGCGCGCTGGCACCGAACCACGTGATGCCGGCATCTTCGGCGAGGCGCCACAAGGTGTCGAGCGTCGGCGCGGCGGGATCGCCGTCGAAGGTCACGATCGCGGCGCCGGTCAACAATCCGCTGACGAGGTAGTTCCACATCATCCACCCCGTGGTCGTGAACCAGAAGAACCGGTCCGACGCGCCGAGATCGGCGTGCAGCCCGAGGACCTTCAAATGCTCGAGGAGGATGCCGCCGTGCCCATGGACGATCGCCTTCGGCATCCCCGTCGTCCCCGACGAGTACAGCACATACAGCGGATGGTCCGACTCGACTTGCTCGAACTCGAGCGGTCCTTCCGTGGAGACGAGGTCATCCCACGACGTGGTGTCCGGAATCGTGTCCGCATGGAGGTAGGCCAACGCGACCGTCGCGTCCAAACCCGGCAGGCCGTTGCGGATCGCCTGCACCTCGGCGCGGCGGTCGATGTCGCGGCTGCCGTAGCGATAGCCGTCCACGACCAGCAGCACCTTGGGTTCGATCTGGCCGAATCTGTCGAGCACCGCTTGGACGCCGAACTCCGGCGCGCAACTCGTCCAGATAGCACCGAGGCTCGCTGTGGCCAGAAACGCGATGATTGTCTCTGAGACGTTGGGCATGTACGCGGCGACCCGGTCGCCGACGCCGACACCCAGGCGTTGCAGCCCCACCCGGGCTCGACCGACCTGCCCAGCCAACTCATTCCAGGTCATCGACGACGGTGGCCTCGTCTGCGAGTACCCGAGGATGGCAGTGGTGTCGCCGTCGTGGCGGAGGATGTGCTCGGCATAGTTGAGCCGGGCGCCGACGAACCACTTCGTTCCCGGCATCTTCGGCGAATCGAGCACGACCGAACACGGCGTGCTCGTGTGCACGTCGAAGAACTCCCACACGGCGGCCCAGAAGGCAGCGACATCGTCGACCGACCACTGCCACAGCGCGTCGTAGGAAGGGAACGGGCCGCTGCCGCGAGCCTCGAGCCAGGCGGCGAATCGGCCGATGTTGCTGTGTGAGATCGCCTCCGGCGTCGGCGTCCACAGCAGTTCACGACTCATGACGACAGATCATTCCATCCGAGTGTCTGCGGCGCATACGCCGCGCCGGAAACACTCGATCAGATGAGGGGGGTGTTGGGTTCGAGGCCGAGCAGCAGACGACCGAACATCTCCTGGTTCGTCTCGAGCTTCATCAGACCGTGGTTGTTGATCGTCTGGATGTCGGCGAGGGCTCGGTTGATCGGGCTCGACGTGCGCACACCGGTCGCACCCGACTCACGGAACAGGATCTCGACGCCCTCCAGCAACCTGCGCACGGCTGTCGCGCAGTCGTTGCGCATCTCCGCACGGCGCAGGAACGGCACTTCCTCGCCGGCCTGTGCTGTGGCATCGAGCTCGTCGGCGACGGAGTAGAGCAGCAGTTCACCTTCGCGGATTCGTGACGCAGCGTCGCCGAGCCGGATGTGGGTGAACGGATGCGGCTCCTGCGGATCAGCGGTGTACGCGATGACCTTGCCCTTGATCACCGAGGGGAAGTCGGCGAGCGCCTGCCGAGCGATGCCGATGGCGCCACCACACAACGCGATGGTCAGCACGGGGACCGGCGCGCACCGTTGGACCCAGTCGTCGGCGTGAAGCCCGGCGCCCGGACTGTTGCCCATGATGAGACCGGGCAGCGACAAGAACCGGTGGGCAGGCACGTCGACGCCGGACACGACCATGGTGCACGATCCGGTACCGGCGAGGCCGCTGACGTACCAGTCGTCCTTGAGCGTGACGTCGGACGCCGGCACCATGAAGTCGCCTTGATCCAGTTCGTTGCCGTCCTCGTCGAAGACGATGCCGCCCAGCAACAGCCAGTCGGCGCGCTCGGACCCCGACCCGAAGGGCCACACGCCTTCGAGCCGATAGCCGTCCGCGGTTCGCGTCGCCTTGCCCCGCGGTCCGATGACTGCCGACACGATCGCATCAGGGTTCGACCCATAGATGTCGTCCTGACCCTGTCCGGGAAAGTGCGACGTGAGCCAGGAGTGCGCCTGCACGACGCCGGCAACCCACGCCGTCGAGCCGCATCCGCGACCGAGCGCGCTCATGACGTCGAGATGGCTGCGGATGCCGAGTGCATACCCGCCGTTGCGCTTCGCTTGGATCGTCTTCAGCGCGCCGGACCGCCGGAGCGCATCGATGTTGGCCATCGGCAATCGCCGGTCGAGTGCCGTCTGTGCAGCGCGCTCGCGCAGCTCGGGGATCAACTCGCGGGCGCGCTCGGCGGCTTCGCTGGCTGTCACCGACATCGTCTGTGTCACGTCATGCTCCTTGTGCCGGCTGAGCGATCACGGGGTTCTCGAGGAAGCCGAGCTTGTCGATCTCGATCCGCACCGTCGAGCCGGCCTTCAGGCACCGCGGCGGATCCATCACGAACCCGACGCCGGCGGGCGTGCCCGTGGCGATGATGGTCCCGGGGAGCAATGTGAACGCCGTCGAGAGGTGGGCGATGAGCTCCCAGCAGTTCGTGATCATCTGCTTGGTGGAGGCGTCCTGGCGCAGGTCGCCATCCACCCACGTGCGAATGGCAAGATCGTGCGGATCGCCGACCTCGTCGGCGCTGACGAACCATGGCCCGATCGGTCCATGCGTGTCCCATGACTTGCCCATCGTCATCGTCGGCGTTGCTCGCTGCCAGTCGCGAACGGAGACGTCGTTGACGATGAGGTATCCAGCAACGACCGAAGCAGCGTCGTCCACCGACACGTTCCGGCAACGTGTGCCGATCACGATGCCGAGCTCGCCTTCGTAGTCGACCCAATCGGGTGCGACGGTCGGTACCTCGATGCCGTCGCCGGGACCGACGACACATGTGATCTGCTTGTTGAACACCACCGGAGCCTTCGGCTTGTCCATGCCGCTCTCCGCGACGTGGTCGGCGTAGTTGAGACCGATGGCCAGGAACGTGGGCGGCCGCGCGATCGGCGCCTCGAGCTTCACGCTGCTCAGCGAGACACGCGGCGCGGACGCGGCAGTGCGGGCGACCGCTGCGAGGTTGCCGTCGGCGAGCAGCGGGCCGAGATCCGTCGGGAGGGACGGGTCCGCAGAACCGACGTCGATGATCTCATCGGCGTCCGTCGCGACGATCCCGAGCCGGGTGCGGCCACCTTCGGTGAAGCGGGCAATCTTCATGACACTCCTTGCAGTGCTGCGGCGATCTCTTCGACGTCGTCCGGATGGACGAACGCCTTGGGAAGGGGCGGTCCCCACGCGTACAACGACTTGTCGGGCGCCCAGTCGCGGCTGTCCCACTCGGCGTCTTCGGGGATCTGGTCGAGGTCGGCGTAGTACTCCGCGAAGTTGCCGGCGGGATCGCGGAAGTACCAGAACAGGTTGCTGCCGAGGAAGTGCCGGCCGAGGCCCCACACGTCGCGCGACGGATCGACGGCGAGAAGGTTCTGCGCGCCCTGACCGATCTCGTCGACGTCGTTGACCTGCCACGACGAATGGTGGAAGAAGGGCACCGGGGCGTTGATCAGCCCGACGTTGTGGTGGTCGGTGCTGCAGCGCAAGAACGCGATCATGCCGGCGCTCGTGTCGCTGACCTTGAAGCCGAGCACGTCCGTGAGGAACCGCATGCTCGCCTCGAAATCGGGTGTCGTGTAGAGCACATGACCCAACTTCCGCGGTCGTGCGGACCCTTGGTCGAAGATCGCGGGCGCTCTGGTTCCTGAGCGCGCCGGGTTGCCGGGGGAGTTCATCGACTTCCATGCATACGGCTCGGATTGGACGATTCGCGGCCGCACCGTGACCTTCGCGTTGATGCCGACGACGGGTTCGGCCATCGAGATGCTGCCGTCGTCGTGGTCCGCGACCTCGATGCCGTACGCAGTCGCGTTCGTCCGGATCCGTTGGATGTCGTCGGTGTCGTCGGCGGCGAGGGCGAACTGCACCAGGCGTCGATACGGCGCTTCGACGACGGCGAGCTGATCGCCACCGTCCTTCGATGCGAACATCCCGTTCAGGCTCTCGGTCAATCCGAACTCTCGATAGAACTGCTTCGTCGCATCGACGTTCGGTACCCCGAGCGTCATCTCTGCCAGACCGTGCAATGCCATCTCGTCACCCCCATGTGCTCCCGTTCGGCGACGGTGCTCGTTTCGTTCTACCCGCTTGATGTTCGACATGTCAAGAAAATTTCGATATTGCGCATCATTCACGAAACTGCTTGACTGTGGGTCATGGGGGAAGCCGCCGACGAGGCGTCGACAGCGCGACACGAGGTGCAACCGGCACGTCACCGGTCGCCGCTCGCTGCGGTCACGCGCACCGAGCAGGTGTACTCACAACTGCGCGGCGACATCTTGTCGGGTCGCGTCCTGCCGGGCACCAAGCTTCGGTTTGCCGACCTCACCGAGCGTTACGACTGCAGCACGAGCGTTGTTCGAGAAGGACTGACCCGGCTGACCGAGCAGGGCCTGGTCCAAGCCGAGCCGCAGCACGGCTTCCATGTCACCTCGCTGTCGCAGGACGATCTCGCGGACCTCACGACCGCGCGTTGCGAGATCGAGGGGCTCGTGCTGCGCATGTCGATCGAGCACGGCGA
>DASWRR010000511.1:0-2281 GCA_036403055.1 Ilumatobacteraceae bacterium
CTGCATCTCCGCCGCCGCCGAGTACCCCGACTGGAACTGGTTGCGTCGGTCGGCCGACATGCCGCTGCGTTCGCTGGCCGCCGTGGCCGGAGTCGCAGCGTGAACATTCGCACGCTCCCCAAGGCACTGCTCCACGATCACCTCGACGGTGGCCTGCGACCCGCGACCATCATCGAGCTCGCCGCCGAGTACGGGTACACGAAACTTCCGACGACCGATGTCGACGACCTCGCCGCCTGGTTCAACCGAGGCGCGAAGCGCAACGACCTCGTGCTGTACCTCGAGACGTTCGCGCACACCGTCAGCGTCATGCAGCACCGCGATGCGATCGAACGCGTCTCGTACGAATGCGCGCTCGACCTCGCCGCCGATGGTGTCGTGTACGCCGAGGTCCGCATGGCGCCCGAGCTGTGCACCGAGGAAGGGCTGACGCTCGACGACGCGGTCGAGGCGATGCTCGCCGGCTTCCAACGCGGTGCAGCGGAGACCGATCTCACGATCTATCTGATCCTCTCGGCGATGCGCACCGCGGCGCGCAGCCGAGAGATCGCCGAGCTGGCGGTGCGGTGGCGTGATGCCGGCGTCGTCGGGTTCGACATCGCCGGAGCGGAGGAGGGTTTTCCACCTACCCATCACCTCGACGCCTTCGACTACGTGCGCCGCGAGAACTTCCACACGACGATCCACGCGGGTGAGGCCTTCGGACTGCCGAGCATCTGGGAGGCGGTGCAGTTCTGTGGTGCCGAACGTCTCGGGCACGGCGTGCGCATCGTGGACGACATCATCGGCGCTCCCGGCGACGAGGAGCTCGGCCGGCTCGCGGCGTTCGTGCGTGATCGCCGAATCCCGCTCGAGCTCTGCCCGACGTCGAACCTCGGCACCGGCGTGTGCAAGACGATTGCCGAGCATCCGATCGGCATGCTCCGCCGCTTGCGGTTTCGCGTCACGGTCAACACCGACAACCGGTTGATGAGCGCCACGTCGATGACCTACGAGATGGAGCAACTGGCGGACGCGTTCGGCTGGGGCCTCGACGACTTCGAATGGCTCACCGTCAACGCGATGAAGAGTGCGTTCGCACCGTTCCCCGAACGGCTGCGGATCATCAACGGGATCGTCAAGCCGCGGTACGCGCTCGCTCGCGCCGAGCACAGCGTTGGTCTCAGCTGACCCGATTCCACCGCGGTGCGTGGTGAAGTGACTACCTTCGTCAAGAGTCTGCCAAGGAAGTCGTGCAAGTGAGATCTGTGTGATCCGAACCCGTTGATCCCTGCGTCACGGCCACCCCGGCTGTCGTCCTCACAAGGAGATCAACGTGCTCACCCCCCTGCAAGGTTTGAAGATAGGTCGCCGCGCCTTCGTCATCGGCATCGGTCTCTTCGCGACGACAGCGACAGCCGTCGGTGCCGCGAGCGGTCATGCGCCGTGGCCAGAAGCCGCAAGGCCCTCGTTCACCGACCAGTTCGTACCGCCGTCGACCGATGCCACGACCACCACGGTGGTCATCACGACCGCAGCACCGGTCGAGCCGGTCGTCGAGCCGACGACCATCGCGGTCGCACCGTCGACGGAGGCCCCGACGACGCTGCCGCCGGTCGAGACCACCGCCGCGCCACCCGCGCCGATCGTCACCGAAGCCCCGGCAACATCGGCAGCACCGGAACCGCAGCCGACCGAGCCGACCGCTACCGAACCACCGGCCGCCGAGCCGCCCGCTGCGCCGCCCGCTGCCGAGCCGCCCGCATCGCATCCGAGCGACAACGTCGTGCCCGCGACGCTGTCGCTGTCGTGCGTTCTTTCGGCTGACAGCCCGACTGGTCCTGTCGCCTGCTCATGGTCAGGCGTGACACCATCTGGATTCGCTTCGTTCGTCCTGTTGCGCGGTGACCCAGATGGCAAGGGCCGCATTCCACATCGGACCGGTGTTGCCGGCAACGGTGGATACGTCGACTCGTCGATGTCGGCGGGCTCGCACAGCTACGTCCTCGTGGCGCTGGATTCCGCAGATCACCCGCTCGCACATAGCAACATGGTGCTCGTCCAGATCCCAGCCGCATAGCGCGGAGGAAGGTGCGTGCACATTCCGTCACCGTTGGCGTCGCAGTCGGTCATCGATGAAGAGCAACTGGTCGAGCGAGCACGCTCGGACAGGGCCGCCTTCGCCGAGCTGTACCGGCTGCACGTGGAATCAGTGCACGCATTCGCCTACCGCCGATCCGGTTCGCGAGAGGTCGCGGAGGAAGCGACCTCCGCGACGTTCGAGAAAGCGCTCAGGTCGATC
>DASWRR010000512.1:0-1507 GCA_036403055.1 Ilumatobacteraceae bacterium
TTCGGTCTTGGCGTTGCCCGCCCACCGGCCGCCGCGTCGATCCTCTCCGTCGGCCACTGGACGAGTGCACGGCCAGCAACCGATGGACGGGTAACCGCGTTCGCTCAGCGGGTTGACGGGAAGTTCGTTGAGTTCGATGTAGAGCGCGACGTCGTCGTCAGTCCATGTTGCCAACGGGTTGATCTTGACGAGGTTGCGGTTGATGTCGTAGCTCACGACCGGCGTGGTGGCACGCGTCGGGCCGTCGGCTCGCCGCACGCCCGTGACCCACGCTGCTCTGCCCTCGAGCGAGCGGTTGAGCGGCTCGACCTTGCGGACGGCGCAGCACGACTCGACGTCGGTCTGCCACAGGTTGTCACGATGAATCTCCGGACGAGGCGTGACGATACGCAGCTTGATGTCGAACCGCCGCTGCATCTCTTCGGCAAGCCACCACGTCTCGGCGAAGAGGTATTGGGTGTCGAGAAGAACGATGTCGGCCGCCGGGTCCGCTCGCACGGCGAGGTGCGCAAGCACGGCGTCCTCGAAGCTCGATGTGATCGCGACGTTCTCGACGCCGTACGTGTCGAACGCCCAGCGGAGGACCTCCGAGGGGTGCATGAGCTCGACGTCGGGCGGGGCTTGGAGGAGGCTCACCGGGGCATCCTACCTAATTCCGACTAATTCGATCAAGATTCGGGCATTTGTGCCTTGTAGGGTGCCGACGTGGCGTTCGACTATCCCATCATGCTCGATCTCAGGGGCGTCAGCGTCGTCGTGGTCGGTGCCGGTCGAGTGGCCGCCCGAAAGGTCGAAGGGCTGGTCAGGGCAGGTGCGGAGGTGACAGTGGTGGCACCCGAGGTGGACGACGCGGTCAGTGCAATCGCGTCGACAGTGATCGCCCGGAGGTATCGCTCGTCAGACCTCGACGGGGCCAAGTTGGTCATCACTGCGACGAATGACACAGCCGTGAACGCTGCAGTTGCCGCGGACGCAACAGCGCGCGGCGTGTGGGTGAACTCGGCCGACGATCCGGTCAACTGCACGTTCACGTTGCCGGCCGTCGCCCGCGACGGCGCTGTCACCGTGGCTGTCGGAACTGGCGGATCAAGTCCGGCGCTCGCATCGCATCTGCGCGAAGAGATCGAGCGGTGGCTCGCCGCGATCGGCGCAGCCGACGCGGCCGTCGCGCTGGCGTCGCAGCGCGCCGAGATGAAGCAACGCGGCGAGTCGACGGAGTCGATCGACTGGTCAGATCGCGTTCGTGAGGCACTTCGCGAGCAGCCCTGACGGCGACAATTGCGCGGCTCGCTCCGGCAACGCCTCGGTAGCCTTGGCTGACCATGGCTGAGCAGACGTCGGACATCCCGGAGAAGCCATCGCTCGACGGCATCGAGGAACGCTGGATGCAACGGTGGCAGACCGATGACCTGTACCGCTTCGACCGCACGGCGAGCCGCGACCAAGTGTTCGCGATCGACACACCGCCGCCGACCGCGAGCGGATCGCTGCACATCGGTCACGTGTT
>DASWRR010000513.1:0-2921 GCA_036403055.1 Ilumatobacteraceae bacterium
AATCGTCGCGCGCGGTGTGACGCGGTAGTCCTCGTCGGCGGCGCTCACCCGATACCGTGAAACGATGTACGTGCAGCTGACCTTGAACGACGAGGACGGGGTGCCCGAGGTGTACTCCACTCCTCCCTGGACGGATGACGCCGATGGGCGGGCCGAGACCGCACGCGTCGTCGTCGACCCCGTGGGCAGGCCCGATGGCGATCGGTCCGCCGTCCTGCTGACCATGACGATCGGGGAGGCGCTCGTCCTCGGTCGGCGAATCGTCGAAGTCGCGGAGCAGGCCGCAGAGGGCAACTTCAGCAGGCGCGGGACGCAGTGGCGCAAAGAGGTTCAAGACCGTAAGCGGCGCGAAGCGTGGAACGTTCTCATGGCTGCGTCGGACGACGACCCGCCACTGAACCCCTAGTCGATCTGGCTCCTGTTGCGCCGCGCCACCGCCCCGAAACGGTCGCCGAGTCCAGCGAGATCGTGTTCCTGCGAACCGGCGATGTCGTCCTCCGCCGCAAGCGCGGGACCGATCACCGCGGCAGTGCCGCGCGCGTAGATCTCCTTCAGCCCCAACATGATAGGACCCGGCACTTCGGCGATCGCGCTGGCCAGTTCGACGGCGCGGTCGACCAGGCGGTCGTGGGGCACGACTTCGGTCACCAGTCCGATGCGCTCGGCGCGTGCCGCGTCGACGACCTCACCGGTCATCGACAGCCGTCGGGCCATCGCCTTGCCGACCACCTGTGGCAGCCGGGCCGTCATCCCGCCACCGGGCAGGATGCCCACTCGCGCGTGGGTGTCGGCGAACACCGCTCGCTCCGAGGCGATCAGGAAGTCGCAGCCCAACGCCATCTCGAGGCCGCCGGTGAACGTCGCCCCGTTGATCGCACCGATGATCGGCGTCGTCATCTCTGCGACCGCGGCGATACAGCTTTGGGTCTTGAACTCGTCGAAGTACTTCATGCCGTCGCGGGCGGCCTCCTTGAGGTCGACGCCCGCGCAGAACGCGGGATCGGCACCGGTGAGCACCACCGCGAGCACGTCGGGATCGGCGTCGGCCTCCTTGAGTGCGGCGTAGAGGGATCTGATGAGACCGCGGTTCAACGCGTTTCGAGATGAGGGGCGATTGAGCGTCAGCACGGCGACGGCTCCGACGTCGACGCGGACGACGAGTGCGTCAGTCACGAGACCAGACGCTAACGCAGGAAGTGATTGGCATTGTTCGCAAGGTCGAGCAATGGCTGCGGGAGCGCACCGAGCATCAGCGTGATCGCTGCCGTGATCGTCACCGTGGCCATGCTCAACGAACTGGGCACCACCACGGTCGGCGCGTCTTCGGGAGGGTCGGTGAAGAACATCAGCACGATCACGCGCACGTAGAAGTACGCGGCTATCGCGCTGGCGACGACGCCGACGATGACCAACGGCGCGGCCCCGCCTTCGGCCGCCGCCTTGAAGACGGCGAACTTGCTGACGAATCCACTGGTGAGTGGGATCCCGGCGAAGGCGAGGAGGAACAGCGAGAACACGACGCCCACCAGGGGATGATTGCGACCGAGGCCCGCCCACCGCGCCATGTCGGTCTCCTCGTCACCGGCCGCATTGCGGACGACGCTGACGACCGCGAACGCGCCGAGAGTGCTGAAACCGTAGGCGAACAGATAGAACAGCGTTGCGGACAAGCCGCTGTCGTTGAGGGCGATGACACCGGTGAGGATGAAGCCGGCGTGGGCCACCGACGAGTACGCCAGCATCCGCTTGACGTTGCCCTGCGACACCGCGGTCACGGTGCCCACGATCATGGTCAGGATCGCGATGGTCCACAGCACGGGCCGCCAGGCATCCGCCATGGCGGGCAGCGCGACGTAGAAGATGCGGAGCATCGCGCCGAACGCGGCGATCTTCGTCGCCGAGGCCATGAAGGCCGTCACCGGCGTCGGCGCGCCTTGATACACATCGGGAATCCACGAATGAAACGGAACCGCACCGACTTTGAACATGAGGCCCACGGTTGTCAGGGCAATCCCGATGAGTGCCAACGACGTGTTGTCCGCATCGTCGCTCAGCGCCTTCGCGATTCCGGTGAGGCTCAGGGTGCCTGCGAATCCGTAGAGCAGGGCGATGCCGTACAGGAAGAACGCCGACGAGAATGCTCCGAGGAGGAAGTACTTGAGCGAGGACTCCTGGGAGAGCAGGCGACGACGCCTGGCAAGGCCACACATCAGGTATAGCGGGAGCGAGAAGACCTCGAGTGCGACGAACATCGTCAGCAGGTCGTTGGCCGCGGGAAACAGCAGCATGCCGCCCAATGCGAACATGGTCAGAGGAAACACTTCGGTCTGTGCCACACCGGCTTTGGTGGCAACCTTCTCCGCCAAGGTGCCCGGCACGCTCGAGGCTTGCGCCGTGAAGGCGTCGAGTCCGGTCGCTCCCGCGTCGTCGTTGTCGCCGGTGATGATGTGTCGCTCGGCGATCAGCAGCGTGCTCAGGATGCCGACGAGGAGCAGCGTGCCCTGCAGGAACAGCGCAGGCTTGTCCTCGGCGATCGCGCCGACGACGGCCGTCGTGCCGACGGAGGCGTGCAGGTCGATCCAGTCGATGACGACGGCGACGAGTGCGGCGACCTGGCCGACGATCGCCAGCGACAACTGCGTCACGTAGCGGCTCGCGCGAGGAAGGAACGCCTCGACGAGCACGCCCGCGAGCGCGACGCCGAAGATGATCAGCATCGGCGCGAGCAATCGGTATTCGACCGACGGCGGCATGACGTTCACTTTGCGGGTCCTTCCGCCCGTGGCGCGGGGTCACGCTGATCGATCGTGTCCAGGGTGTGACCGACGGCGGGATCGATGACGGACAGCGCCGGTTTCGGATATACGCCGAGCACGATCAGGATCGCGATCAAGGGGACGACGACGACGAGTTCGCGCGGC
>DASWRR010000514.1:0-8961 GCA_036403055.1 Ilumatobacteraceae bacterium
GTACCAGTTCGGCATCGGCCCGGGATGGTACGGACCCGAGTTCGAAGCGACGGGATCGCACATCAGCCAGCGCGGTCAACGAACCGATGAGCTGCTCCAAGCGGTCCGCCTGCTGTTGACGACGCCGAACGCCAGCTTCGCCGGAAAGTACTACTCGTTCACCGACGTGACCATCGAGCCACGGCCGCCGAAGATGCCCAACGTCTGGGTCGCCGGCGGATCGCGGATCCCCGACGGCGCCTTCGACAACGACGTGCCGGTGCTCGCCAAGAGCGTCCTCGAACGCATCGTCGGCGCGGATTGGTGGCTGTCACGTTGCTCTGGCAAGCAGGAGTGGGTCAAGAAGGACTGGAAGCAGGTTCAGGACCGAGCCGCCGAGCGTGGCGTCCCCTGCCCGCGCTTCGGGCACACCAACTTCACGCATCTCGTCGACACCAACGATCCCGCGAAGGCGCGCGAAGAGCAGCACATCTACTTCGGACAGGTGATGGGCACCCACCGCAGCCACGAGCATCTGGAGGAGAGCTACATCTTCGGAACGATCGACGAGATCGTCGCCCGGCTTCGCGACCTTCAAGACGCCGGGTGCGAGTACATCGTGCTCGGCCCGACCAGCGACAATCCCGCCCAGCTCGACCTGCTCCACGATCTGATCATCCCGCAGGTCAACGCCTGACCCTTCCGCGTCGACGCCGGGTCAGGTAATCCACAGCTTGATCTGGGCGATGATGGCGTCGCCGGTGCTCGCCGCCGTGTCGACCTCCTCGAGTCGATGCCGGAGGCGTACTTCACTGTCGACCACGAGTACTGCATCACCTACCTCAATCCGGCCGCTGAAGCATTGCTCGGCCGCGACCGGTCCGATCTCGCCGGTCGCGTCCTCTGGCACGAGTTCCCCGAGGCCACCGGTTCGGAGTTCGAGGAGTTCTACCGGTCGGTCATGGACGGTGTTCAGGCCGCGGAGATCGAGGCGTACTACCCGCCCCACCGTCGCTGGTACGAAGTGCACGCTCATGCCGTCCCGGAAGGCGTCGCCGCCTACTTCCGTGATGTCACGGCGCGCCACGTTGCGTCGACCGAACGCGATCGCCTGCTCGACGCGGAGCGGGCCGCGCGTGTCATCGCCGAGCAGGCGCGCGCCGAGCTCGCGTTCAACGCAGTCCACGACCGCCTCACGGGACTTCCCAACCGTGCCAGCTTGCAGGGGTGGATCGCCGACCGGGTGGAGCAGAAACCACCCGCCCGCTCGTTGTGCGTGTGCTACATCGACCTCGACCGGTTCAAGCGCGTAAACGACAGCTGGGGACACAGCGAAGGCGACCGTCTGCTCATTCAGGTCGGGGAACGTCTGCGTCGAGCGCTACGCCCCGAAGACTTCCTGGCCCGCGTCGGCGGAGACGAGTTCGTCGTCGTTCTCGAACGAACGAGCGAGGCCGATCTCGTGCCCATGGCCGACCGATTGATGGCTGCGTTGCGGTCGCCCTTCGACCTCGGCGGACGACCGATCGTTATGACCGCAAGCATCGGACTCGTGTTTGCCGGCGACCGGGGAGACGCCGAGTCACTCGTCCGCGACGCGGACGCTGCATTGTTCCGAGCCAAGGAGACCGGTCGCGATCGAATCGTTGTCTTCGACGAGCACATCCGCGCAGCGGCGCTCGCTCGGATGGAGATCGAAGCCGACCTGCGAGAGGCACTCAGCCGTGTGGAGGTCGTCGCCCACTACCAGCCGTCGTTCTCAATGACGACCGACATCGTCGTCGGCCTCGAGGCACTCGCACGATGGACACACCCTCGAGCACGGCACCACCCCGCCGAACAAGTTCATCCCGGTCGCATCCGAAACCGGTCTCATCACAAACCTCACGACACAGGTGCTCGACCAAGTGGCGCGAGACGCGGCCGCGGCCGCACGGATGACGAACAATCCTCACCTCGTGATGTGGGTCAACGTCACCCCCAACAGCTTGCCGAGGGATGCGTTGCGGAGGCCGTGCTCCGAGCGCTCGAGGATCACGGATTGCCCGAACGACGGCTCGGCATCGAAGTCGTCGAGAGCGCGCTCCTTCACGAGTCGGACGCTGTCGCCGCCACCCTTCGGCGCCTCGCGTCCAATGGAGTGCCGATCGCGATCGACGACTTCGGAACCGGCCACTCCTCACTGAAGAGATTGCACAAGTACCCCGTCGACCTGCTCAAGATCGACAGATCGTTCGTGGCTCGACTCGAGGATCCCTCAGCTCGCCCGAGCGTTGCTGCCATCGTGCAGCTCGCCCACGCAGTCGGGGCAAAGGCGTGCGCCGAAGGGATCGAAACCGACGTTCAGCTGCGCGTGGTGCGCGACCTCGGCATCGACTGCGCCTCGGGTTTCCACCTTGCGGCGCCCGACTCCCTCGCGAATCTCGCGAACCACCACTCAGCGCTTCAACGGAGTCGTGCGCTCTAGCAGCCCTCTCGATCAGGGCGGTCGAGAGTTTGCGTACCCGCACGTGCGGCTGTGAGTCCGATATCAGCCGGTGCGCGGTAACGGGCTCACACCTCGCCACGCGGCCCACGGCTGCACGGATCTGGGTGCCAGGCGCGGCCATCGTCGCAGGTCGGGCGAAAGCGTGGCGCCCAGATCGGTGGGGGGCGGCTCGGCGCGGACCCAGATCGGTGGGGGACGCGACCGGCGCGGACGCAGATCGGCGGGGCGAGGTCAGGATTTGGCGGTCGCTGCGGGGACTTCCTTGTCGCCGCTCGGGTCGTCGCCGCCGAAGCGCTTCGACCAGTCGACTCGACCCAGCAGGACCACGAACGCGAGGAAGCCGACCTGGAGAGCGATTCCCACGGGACTCGTGAACGACTTCTTGATCATGTCGCCGACGTTGGTGTCCTTCAACGCAGATGCACCGGCCATGTAGATCGAGTAGCTCACGATGCGGCCGACGAAGAACGCGATCGTGAGCGGCGGCAGCCGGACGCCGGTGATCCCCGCGGCCTCGAACAGCTGCGCCGACGGCAACGGGGAGAGCGCGAAGAGGAACAGCCCGATCAGACCGGCCCTCTTGTGCCGCTCGAGCCGCCTGCGCATCGCATCGAGGCTCTTGCGCCGCTTTTCCGACAGCTTCCCGCGCAATGCGCGCGTCGCGTATCCGAGGACCAGGCGTCCACTCGCCGCTGCGATCGCACCGACGATGACGAGCGCGACAGGATTGAGGTCGGATCGAAAGCGGTACAGGACGAGGATCGTCCACGTCGGCGGCCCGAACGCCGGCATCAAGTTGACACCGAGGACGATCCCGAAGACGGCGAGATAAGAAAGCACGAAGCAACCAATACCCCGCCGAGCGGTCGGTCATGCGGATGCACGCACCGAAGTCCGCGGCGTGCTCGATTGGACGTCACCTCGACGGGGTACGAATCGTCGCATGGCTCGACCCGTTTGGAGTGGTTCCATCAGCTTCGGATTGGTGAACGTTCCCGTGAAGGCGTTCACGGCGGTCCGCGATCACGACGTTCACTTCCACCAACTCGACAAGAAGAGCGGCTCGCGAATCAGGTACCACAAGGTGGTCGAAGACACCGGCAAGGAAGTCGATGACGACGACATCGTGATGGGGTTCGAGCTGCGCAAGGGGAAGTACGTCACGTTCGACGACGCGGAGATGGACGCGTTGAAGCCGGCATCGACGCGCGCGATCGAGGTCACCGATTTCGTCGCGCTGACCGACATCGATCCGATCTACTACGAGCGCACCTCATGGTTGGCTCCCGATGGCGACCCGGCGAAGAAGGCGTATCAGCTGCTGCTCGCCGCGATGGAGAAGAAGGATCGAGTGGGGATCGGGACGGTCGTGATGCGCGAGAAGCAGTACCTCGTCGCCGTTCGGCCGCTCGATGGAGCACTCGCGATGTCGACGATGCGCTTCGCCGACGAGGTGGTTCCGAAGTCCGAGATCGAAGGGCTCCCGAAGCCGGCCGCGCCCGAACCGCGCGCGTTGCAGATGGCGACTCAGATCGTCGACAGCCTGACATCGGACTGGGATCCGAAGCAGTACCACGACACGTACACCGAAGAGCTTCGCCGGCGGATCGCACGCAAGGACGCCGGCAAGGACGTCGTCGAGAAAGCAGCGAAGCCGGAAGGTCGAGTCCTCGATCTGATGTCCGCGCTGGAAGCGAGCGTCGAGGCTTCGAAGCGGCGACGCTCGCCGCGCCCGTCGTCAGGACGCGCGGCGTCGGGGCGAAAGGCCCCGTCGAGCCGCGCTGCACCCAAACGCAAGTCGCCAAGAAAGTCGACCCACGGCACCTCGCGCAAGACGGCGTGACGCAGGTCGAGCTCTCACGCAATCAGTTCGCGACGAGATCGGCGTAGATCATCCAACGGTGAGCGTCACCGTCGCACGTCTGCAGAAGCAGGCGGGCAGCGCCGTTCGCGCCGTGATCCGGTCGCACGATCGAGTCGAGCGTCGCCGTGCCCGACGCGTGGTTGGACCCGTCGACCACCCTGTCGCCGGAGATGGTGACGTACAGACGACCGACGACTCGATACGCCGCCGTCGACGATCCGTCGGTGATCGTGATGATCGCGCCGTCGGCGAGGTTCGGCACGGCGCCAAACGCTCCCCCGTGCGACGAGCGATGCGCGGCGAGCCAGAACAGACCAGGGCCGCCAGGGTGGGTCGCGAGTATTGGCGACAGCGCATCGTCGGTGATCTGGGTCACCGCGCCCGAGTTCAACATCGCCTGTCCACCGGCGTACACGGGACACGAATACGCGATCGAGGGCATGGTGACGGTCATCACTGGTCCTGCGAGATCAGTTCGGCACGTCGACTGGTTCTCAACCACGGCAGCGGGCAGGGGCGCATCGAGTCGAACGGCGGGCGCGAGCGTCGCGCCGAACAACGGTCCCACGGTGCTCGACGATGAGATCACAAATCGGTGGGAATCTGCGAACGCGACGTGTGCACATGCACATGTCGACGCGACGGCAGCAAGCACAACAAATGCGAGACGCGACATTGCTCGAAGAACCCTTTCCGGTTCCGCGGCTCGACGGGACGTCGATCAAGCGGTTCCGAGGGGTGGGTTCGCCGTAGCTCCTCGCCGGACAAGCGACCATCTCAGTCCAGCAGATCAACGCTTCCCTCTCGCCCGCCAACGTACGGCAGCGACGTCAGATCCTCTGTGATCCAACGGCGAATGGGCCGAACGGACCATCCCGACCAAATTTCCTAAAGATCTCCTCAAGTCGCGCCGATATGCGCCGATACCTACGTCGAGCGGCATCCACGAAACCTGCTGACATGTATCACGCAGCGAATCGACGGGTATAGCTGTATCAGGGCAAGACGGGAAACTCCTTGTTCTTTGTACACGGTCAACCCTGCGCAAGCAGGCGCACGATCACGGGCCTACTCCACAGACTGTGGCACGGCCGCCGGATCACCGAACCGGAATGTCCAAGGAGAAGGCAAATGCAATCGTCGATGCACGCCCACCGCACCCCCGCGCAGAGGTCGAAGCGACGCTTCACCCGCCGGCTCGTCGTCCCCATGGCCGTCGCCAGCGCAACTGCGTTGCTCGTGCTCGGCCAGTCCGCCAGCGCCGGCATCGTGCCGACCGTCGGCCTCGCAACGGCGGCGAACTACTCCGTGCTCGGCGGTCAAACAGTGACCAACACCGGCCCGAGCACGCTTGGTCAGAGCCTCGGCCTCGATCCGGGACCGCTCACTGCCGTCGTCGGCTTCCCGCCCGGGAACGTGCTGGCACCAGGCACCATTGAAGCGTCGAACGGTGTCACCCTCCAGGCGCAAGCCGATCTCACCACGGCGTACAACGACGCTGCGGGTCGCGCCGTCGAGTTCACCCAGGCGAACCCCGATCTCGTCGGCCTGACGCTGGCACCAGGCGTGTACGCCGGCACCAGCAAGTCCCCGCTCGGTCTCACTGGTCAACTGGTGCTCGACGGACAGGGCAACCCGAATGCCGTCTTCATCTTCCAGACCGACTCGACACTGATCACGGGCTCGGGCAGCACCATCGATCTCATCAACGGTGCGTCGGAGTGCAACGTGTTCTGGCAAGTCGGCAGCTCCGCGACGCTCGGCACGGGATCCGTCTTCGTCGGCAACATCATGGCGCTCACGTCGATCTCCGTGCAGACCGGTGTCGTCGTCCACGGGCGGGCACTCGCTCGCAACGGTGCGGTGACGCTCGACAACGACGTCTTCACGCAGCCGAGTTGCGTTCCGACGACAGCGACGACCGCACCGACGACCACCACGACACCCGTAGTAGTCCCGACGACTGTTGCAGCAGCGCCCGTGACGACCGTGCCGATCAACGTCACGAACATCACTCTGCCGAGGACCGGCAACGACGTCGGCGCAACGCCGTACATCGGCACCATCGCGCTGCTGCTCGGATTCGCAGCGATCGTGATCGCTCGTCGCCGCGGCGTCGGGACCTGACAGCAATGACCTGACCGGCCGGCACGGCGGCGGTGACTCCAACGAGGGTCACCGTCGGCGTGAGGTCGGCTGTATCAGACTGGGCAACTACACCGCTCTCTTCGCCCGGGAGGATCCGAGACGTGAGCACCGAACGACCGTGGCCCGCCGACATCGCATTGAGCGAAGCCAGTCCTGGCAAGCTCGCTGGACTGCTGCGATGGTTCTGGATATCAACGGACCACAGCGTTGGTACGCAACAACCGGGCCTCTTCCAGGTTCCGCGCAAGGCCGGTGATCTCCCCCGCGTCGGGATCTGCTGCTCGGGCGGCGGGCTGCGCTCGGCCGCGTTCTCGTTCGGCGCGCTCGACGAGCTGTGGCGCAAGGGCATCCTGCAGAAGGCCGACTACCTCGCCGGAGTGTCGGGCGGCTCGTATGCCGTCACCGCCGCGACGATCGTCCGTGCGCAGTCGACGGACGCGACGTGGTCGATCGACGAGCCGGGCCCGTACGGCCTCGGTTCGCCGGAGCTCGACTACCTCCGCAATCGCACCAACTACCTCGCGCCAGGGGTGATGGGACGGTGGAACATGTTCCTCCGCCTGCTGCTGGGCATCATCTTCAACCTCAGTGTCGTCCTCGGTCTGCTGTACGTCTTCGGTCGCGCCGGCGGACGCTTCTACCGATGGGCGTTGCCCGACCTCGGTCGCTGCACCGGGCACGACTGCGCGGGCAGCCTCACGTTTCACACTTGGAGCGGCGCGATCATCTTTGGACTGCTCGGCGCGGGCTTGGTTGCCGGGCTCCTCGACCTCCTGTTTCGTCCTGCCGCCGATTGGTGGTGGAGAAGGCTGGTGCGTTGGTGCGGCACCTTCATCTTCCTCGCCATCGTCGCCGCGGTCGTGCTGCGTGGGATTCCGCAACTGATCTGGTGGGCGAGGACGAGTCGCATCGGCCGCACCGGTGACCATTCGCAGTTCACCCGCGGCGCCGGGTCGGTAGCGACCGCTGCCGGGTCGCTCGCACTGTCCATGGGCCACCTGGTGTTCCGATCCGGATCGGCCAGCAAGGGCGCGCTGCCGAAGCGCATCGCGAAGTTGCCGGCGAAGCTGCGCACCACGTTGCAGAAGCTGGTGATCGGGGTCGTCGTGCCGCTGTCGCTGTTCGTGTTCTTCCTCATCGCCATCGACTCCGGAACGCGCCGCTGGACGACCACGGCGACGTGGTGGTGGGTGGGCGTGCTGTGCACCGTGCTGGCGATCTTCGCGTTCGGCAACCCCATCGCATGGTCGGCGCAACCGTTCTACAAGCGGCGACTTCGATCGGTCTTCGCGCTCAAGCGCCAGATCGACGGCGGCGAGGTGACGATCGGCCCTGTTCCGACGGATCAAGAGCCGATGCTGTCCGACCTACGGCCACCCGACTGGCCGCAGCTGCTGATCTGCGCGGCGGCGAACGTCTCCGACCTCGGTTACACGCCGCCCGGGCTCGGCGTCACCAGTTTCGTGTTCTCCGCCGACCGCGTCGGCGGACCGCTGGTCGGATCGATCCCGACCGTCGAATATGAACGGCGGCTGACGCGCATTCGACCGTTCCAACGGGTGTGGAACAGGATCAACAGAAAGTCGCCGTCGACCGGTCGACTGCGCGACGTCAGTCCACTGTCGGCAGTGTCCATCTCGGGCGCGGCAGTGTCGCCGTCGATGGGTCGCATGAACCAGCCTGCCTATCGAATGCTGATCGCCATGTTGAACCTTCGGCTGGGTGTGTGGCTCGCCAATCCTCGGTTGGTCAGCGCCCAAGAAGAGGTCGGCGGCAAACCGCCGACGTACAAGCCGCTGGTCCGCCCGACGTATCTCCTGCGCGAGCTGCTCGGTCAGAACAACCTTCGTCGCAAGTTCCTGTACGTATCCGATGGTGGCCACTACGAGAACCTCGGGCTCGTCGAGCTGCTGCGTCGAGGTTGCACCACCATCTACGCCGTCGACGCGTCGGGCGATACGCCTGGCAGCATTCGCACGCTCGGTCAAGCCGTCGCGTTGGCGCGCAGCGAGCTCGGCGTCGAGTTCGACGACCTCGACCCTGCAGTGTTTCGCATCAAGGACGCCGCGACCGACCCCGGCATCGTCGTCGCCGACCACGCGATCGTGCGGTACAGGTTCCCCGACGGCGGCGGTTCCGGGACGCTCGTGTACATCAAGAAGGCGTTGATGAAGGATCAGTCGACACCGGCCGACCTGATCTCGTATCAGCAGGCGCGACCAGTCTTCCCATACGACTCGACCGGCGATCAGTTCTACGACGTCGAGCAGTTCGAGGCGTACCGCGCGCTCGGCGCATCGGTGACGCGCCGTGCGCTCGCCGACGCCTGATCCCACGTCAACGATCGACGACGGATATCGTCCCGCGGACGCCGGCATCGAGCGACATGATCGGAGACCGAACCGTGACAGACATCCAGGCGCGACCCAGCCACCTCGGATGGCACTCGGAGGTGCCGCCGAACGGTTTCGCGAACAGGCCG
>DASWRR010000515.1:0-6459 GCA_036403055.1 Ilumatobacteraceae bacterium
GGCGCTCACCGCAGAAGTCGACGGAGCGTTCGCCGGTTTCTGCATCACGTTCCCGCCAGGTGTCGACTACGCCAGCCTCAACTACGGCTGGTTCAGTAGGAACTACGAGGACTTCGTCTATCTCGACCGAATCGCCGTCGACCCCGCGTATCGGCGTCTCGGCATCGGCAAGGCCTTCTACGACCACGTGATCGAACGATTCACCGGCACGTACCCGCACCTGCTGTGCGAGGTCAACGTTCGGCCGCGCAACGAGGCATCGCTGCTGTTCCATCACTCGATCGGCTTCCGTGAGGTCGGCCAGCAAGACACCGACGGCGGCAACAAGACCGTCAGCCTCCTCGCCCTGCGATTGGGTTAGCCGCCACTTCGTCAGCACGGCACGAGCTCCCGCCGTCTCGCCGGCGACCTGGCGAGCACTTGAGGAGGATCCGTCGTCGTTCGCGTGCCATCGGGCCGCGTGATCGTGAGCCTGCGTGCCGCGTCGAGCGTGAGCACCCATCGCCCTTCGTGAGCCAGATGATGATGCTTGTGGCATAGAGGTAGCAGATTCGCGATGTCCGTCGGACCCCGGTTGCGGAAGTAGGTGATGTGGTGGATCGTGACGTAGTCCCAGACGACGGTGCATCCGGGAATCGCGCACCCGTGGTACATGGCACGAAGAGCGCGTCGTTGCTCGCGGTTCGCCAGTCGAGTGGTCTGACCGAGCTCCATGTGGACACCGTCCGCACCAACGATGATCGGAGTGAAGTCGGCGTGGCACGCCATCCGCCGGATGGTCTCCACGGGCAGCTCGAGGCCGGCGCCGATGTCGATCACCGTTTCGTCGTGAGCGCAGCCGTCCAGGAACGTCTTGGCGTCGATCAAGACCGTGACATCGGCGGTTGTGCCGTGCCGGCGCCCGTTCGACGTCGTCGCCGTGATCGCAGCGAGCGCAAGGGCCCGTAGGTGGTGCTGCTTCTCGATCGGATCCGTCGGGCTTGTCTCCGGCGCCGCGTCGTGGAACAGCGCCTCGATCGCGTTGTGCAGACGGTTGTGAAGCACCGCGCCGGTTTCGGGGTCGAACTCGCCACGCAAGCACCACATCCCGGTCTCGTGGTCGATCCATGTGCGCAGTCGCGTGTTGCGCCGTTGTTGCTCGAGGCGATCGATGCCATCGTCGCGCCGGGCGCGTCGGATCTCGTCGCGCAGCGTTCTGGCGAATTGTGTGGAAGTTGTCCGAGCGGCGACGTGGGTCAGAAACGCATCGCGTTCGCTGAGACGGTCGCTTGTCGCCCTGTCGAGCCCCGCCACGCTGCGCGCCAGCATGTCGAGCTGTTCGACGGTCACTGCGCCGGCCGCCAAGCCCGCGCCGAACTCAGGAAGCAGTTCGACCGCTCCGACTCGTTTGAACGGTTGCAGGGCCTGCGTCAACGAGACGCGGGTCGCTTCGGCGACGACTTGTTCAGGAAAGATCGCGGGTGTTTCCGACGCCAGTTGGTTGAGGCGCTGCGCAACGGCGATAGAGCGTGACTCGACCCACGAACGCAAGCCGTCGAGCTCCGTCAGCAGCGACCGGCAATCGTCCACCGTGGACACATCAAGGCATGACGCCGAGAGGTGCTCGACCAGCTCAGCATATCCCTGGGGGTTCATGAATCGAACACTAGTTCGATCCACGGTCGATGTCAAGGAATGACCAAGAAATCGTCAAGAGATCGTCAACCAGCGTCAGCTGGGCTCGGACAACGACGCGAACAGCTCCGTCAGCGCGGCCGGGAGGCCGTCGATCGTTCGCAGTAGCCGGGTCAGCGAGCATTCGATCATCAGGTTGACGACCTCGTGGTCGAATCGCCGTCGCCAGTCCGTGTGCAATCCGATGATGGGCTTGCCGAGCGCGAATGCGTACCCGAGCTCCCACGCGGTCCCGTCATCCGTCGTGATCCCGTTCAGACTCGCGACGACCACATCACACTCGTCGATTCCCCGGCGATCGTTCGCGAAGATCTCCGCGACGTTGTACTCGTCCTTCGGTGGATTGTCCCTGTGCGGGAGAAAGGTCGTCGCGCCCGCCGCCGCGACCATCTGCTCGACTCGCTCGATCCACCAACGCTCGCCCTCGTCGAACAACGGCCCCGCGACATAGACCTTTCTCACGATGTCGCCGACCCGGGCTCGGTCCAGCCATGAGCTCGTATGTCGTCGCCGTCCGCGTCGAGACCGCGTCCTGCCCAACGAATCGCGCCCGGCGTCGCGGACAGTCGCGCGATCAGTCCTTGCATCGGCGTCCCACCGACGTCGACGATCGCGTCACGCGCCGCATAGTGGGGATCGACGGAGATGTCGCCCATCGACATCACGGGCCCGATCGCGGCCTCCGCCGAGGTGAACGCTTCCATCACCTCGGCCTGTGTGCGCGCCGCGCACCACGACGTCATCACGATCTCCAACGCCTCGCGGTTCTCCATCCGTGAGGCGAACGTCGCGAACCTCGCATCGTCGCCGACTCCGAGCAGTTTGAGCACTCGGGCCGCGACGGAATCGCTCGACGTCGACACGCCGATCCACTTGCCGTCCGAACATTGGTAGGTGCCGCGCGGAACTGAGTACGGCAGACCAGCGCCGAGGCGTTCCTGCGTCTGCCCGGTGAGCTCGTACAGCGAGATCAGCGGCCCCATCAGTTGGAACAGGCTCTCGAGCAGGCTGACATCGACGACCTGGCCGACCCCGCTGTGCAACGCCACCATGGTCGCGAACGCGGCGACCACTCCCGTCACTTCATCCGTCAGCGCGATCGCCGGGAGCAGCGGCTGACCACCGGGCTCGCCGGAGATCGCGGCAAGGCCTGACATCGATTCCGCGATCGTGGCGAAGCCGGGCCGGTTTCGATATGGACCCGTCTGGCCGAAGCCCGTGACACGAGTGATCACCAAGGACGGCTGGATCGCGTGCAACACCTCCGGTCCGAGCCCGAGCCGTTCGAGCGTCCCAGGACGAAAGTTCTCGATCAGCACGTTGGCATCGACCACCAGCGCGCGCAGCACGTCGATGTCATCGGCGGACTTGAGGTCCAGCGCGATGGTTCGCTTGTTCCGGTTGACCAACTTCCACCACAGTCCTTCGCCGTCGCGCGGGTCGCGCCACGCAAGACGGCGCAGACTGTCGCCACCGTCCGGCCGCTCGATCTTGATGACGTCCGCGCCGAAGTCGGCTAGGTACCGCGCGCAGTTCGGACCTGCGAGGACACTCGACATGTCGATCACACGCAGCCCGTGCAACGGCAGGGTCGGAGAGGTCGGAGAGGTCGGCACGATCTATCGCAACACGTTGTAGTCGGTCGGAAGTGTGCCGCGCCCGGTCAAGGCCGACAGCAACGCGATCGGCTCCGCCAACCCGGCGATCAATCCCACGACCATCGACGACGTCGCCTGGGGCAGCGAAGGCGGTTGGCCCGTGGCACGTTGCAGGTCGATGGTGTGCAACGCGATCTCGGCAGCGCGCGTCGCGAGGTAGTCGATGAACATCATCTGACCGACGGAGGTCTGCACGACTTCTTCGTCGGCCGTCGATGCGACGAGCGCCAGCATTCGTTGCGTTGTCGCTTCGGCTTCACCGACGGGATCGGTCAGCTCCACCCCAGCGGCGCGGCCGCGATCCGCGACACCTGCGTGAACGTTGGAGCTCGATAGCGCGACGCGGTAGTAGTCGCCGGCATCGACGATCAGCCGATCGATCGACGGCTCCGCCGCGAGGTAGCGCTCGATCGTCGTGAACGCCCGCAGCACGTGGGCAGTGAGCTCGCGGACGGTCCACACGCCGAGACCTGGCAGCTCCCACTGATGCGGTTCGACGTCTTCGATCGTCGCCAGCAACATCGCCGATGCGTCCTCGAACGCGGCTCTCACCGCAGCGGGATGTTGAAACACCGGTCCTCCAACTGCCCCATCGAGTAGGCCTCGTAGTCGATCCCGAAATCCGAGAGGATGTGCCGGCACCGCTCGCTCCAACTCAGTGCGTCGGGCGACGACATCCGATGGACGACTTGCATGATGCCGCCTTCGTACACCCGATACTCCGCCCACGTTCCGGGGAAGTCCTTCACGCAACCGACTTCGATCGACGGTACGCCGCACGACATCGGCCGCACGCGATGGCGGTGGGTATGCCCCGCGGTGTACGCGACGATGCGTGGCCGGCGAGCAACGAGGTCGGTGAGCGCATCGCTGCTGTCGGGATCGAGCCCGAAGTAGCCGCTGTGCCGCCGACCCGAGATCCACTGCTGATGGTGACCCATCACGATGACGGGACGGTCGGCTGACGCGACACGATCGTCGAGCCATTCCAACTGCGGCGCGGTGATCGAACCCGTCGTGCGTTCCGAGAGCACGGTGTCGAGCAGCGCGATCGATACACCCGGAAGGTCGGTCCACTGATCGCCGGCGTACTCATGCTGTCCTCTGTACGAGTCGTGGTTGCCGCGCACTGCGAGGAGGCGTTCGCCGAATCGATCGCGGTAGCACTGTTCGAACGCGGCGAACTCCTCATCGGTGCCGTCCGCGGTGAGGTCACCCTTCGCGACGACGAGCGTGAGATCGAAGGTCGACATCTCCGCGACAGCAGCGCGATTCATCGTCTCCGGGTACGGCGGTTCACCGGGTTCGGCAACCTGAATCGGTCCGCGCGGGTCATCGTCGATCCGGCCGCACTCCACTTCGCCGAAGTGCAAATCGTTGACCGTTGCGAACCGGCACAGCAACTGGCCGGAGGGGGGAACGAGGGTCCTGACATCCTCTTCGCCGACGCGATGCACGGTCCCAGGGGCGAGACCTTCGAGCCGAATCACGTCCGTCGAAGGTGGTTCATGCGCAACGATCAGGTCGTCGGCAACGGTCGTGATGTCCACGGCGTGGAGGGTAGCGGGCGCGTCCCGGACGGCTACCGGCGTGGCCGCTCGCGCCGTGTCGGCAGCGGCGCGATCCACCAGCGGTTGCTGAATCGCCAGCGCGGCTGGCGCACCGCGACCGTCGACTCCACGTACACAGCCTTCGGCCACAACGCCTCGACCGCGGCGACGATCGCGGCGACCTCTTCATCGGTCGGCGACCCCGACACCTCGACCCTCATCGGCGCCGCCTCGGCCGAACCGAAATTCTGGTGACCACATGAACCGGCTGCACGTTCATGCGCTCACCAGAACGAAACGAGCAAAGCGAACGAAGCGAGCAAAGAGCGAACAAGAGGCGATCGAGCGCATCAGAGCGGAACGTTGCCGTGCTTTCGACGGGGAAGTTCTTCCCGCTTCGTCCGCAACATGCGCAGGCCGGCGACGATCTTCTGGCGGGTCTCCGATGGGTCGATCACGTCGTCGACGTACCCGCGTTCCGCGGCGTTGTACGGATTCGCATACTTCTCGGTGTACTCGGCGACGAGCTCGGCGCGGCGTGAGGCGGGGTCGGCAGCCTGCTGCAGTTCCCGGCGGTAGACGATCTCGACCGCTCCCTGCGGGCCCATCACGGCCAGCTCGGCAGTCGGCCATGCATACGCCAGATCGGCACCGATCGACTTCGAGTTCATCACGACGTACGCGCCGCCGTAGGCCTTGCGCGTGATGATCTGGATGCGCGGCACCGTCGCTTCGCAGTACGCGTACAACAACTTCGCGCCGTGACGGATGATGCCGCCGTACTCCTGGTCGACGCCGGGCAGGAAGCCAGGCACGTCGACGAAGGTCAGCAGCGGAATGTTGAACGCATCGCACGTGCGAACGAACCGTGCAGCCTTCTCAGAGCTCTCGATGTCGAGCACGCCGGCGAGCATCAACGGTTGGTTGCCGACGATGCCGACGGGATGACCGTCGACGCGGCTGAAGCCACACACGATGCTCTTCGCCCAATGCGGGAAGTACTCGAAGAAGTCGCCGTTGTCGACGACTTCGCGGATCACCGCCTTCATGTCGTACGGCTGGTTGGCGCTCGCCGGCAACAGTTCGTTGAGCGACGGGCAGAGCCGATCGGGGTCGTCGCCGGTCTCGATGTGAGGAGGCTCTTCGAGGTTGTTCGAGGGAAGCATGCTCAGCAAGAAGCGAACGTCTTCGAGACACGACTTCTCGTCGGGCGACACGAACGTTGCGACGCCGCTCTTCGACGCGTGACTCATCGCACCGCCGAGCTCCTCCAACGTCACCTCTTCACCGGTGACGGTCTTGACCACGTCGGGACCCGTGATGAACATGTGCGACGTCTCGCGGACCATGAAGATGAAGTCGGTCATCGCCGGGCTGTAGACCGCGCCGCCCGCGCACGGCCCCATGATCACCGAGACCTGCGGGATCACGCCGCTGCACCTGACGTTGCGGACGAACACATCGCCGTAGGCGCCAAGCGAGACCACGCCCTCCTGGATCCGCGCTCCGCCCGAGTCGTTGATCCCGATCACCGGGCAGCCGATCTTGGCCGCCAGGTCCATCACCTTGCACATCTT
>DASWRR010000516.1:0-7135 GCA_036403055.1 Ilumatobacteraceae bacterium
CGGCATCCGCTGCGGCCGGGCCGGATGGCGCGAACAGTGCCGACCACGCGGCCAGGATGGCGATGACGATCACAACGGACCCGCATCGGCCGGAGGGGCAACGATGAACACGGAGTGAACCGGTTGCCGATCGGAGTTGGCATCCACGGCCGACACCGTCAGCCGGTAGTCGGCCGGCGGCAGTGGAGGCCACTCAGCGCGATACCTCCCGTCACCATCGACTTCGATCACCGATTCGAGCACGGCTCGTCCCGTCGCGAGATCGACGATCTCCGCAGCAACAGTGGGTGCGGGATCATCGGAAATCGCCACCGCGCGGACTGGCTCGTCGGCCCCGAAGAGATCGTCGATCTCCAACCCGAACCCGGATGTTCCGGCGCGGAACGTCGCCGTCGGTCGCGCCGACAGCACGCCCACCAGTTGCGTCAGCGGGCCGATCGCGTTCTGGAGCGATCCATGCCGATCCGGTGCGTAGATCTCGCGACCTTGATCCGACAGCTCGACCGGCGTCGCCGACACCCGCGGAACGGTTCCGTCACCGCCTGCGTCGGTTCCGGAGTGCGTCTGCAACATGCGGACGGATCCATCCTCGAGTTGCGCTGATTGGAGTGTCGGCTGCAGGATGCCGACGATCGGATGGATCGCATAGGCGTCGGCCGGGCGCTTGCCGATCGCGGTGTCGATGTCGTGGTGGAACTGCAACGCAGCACCGGCGCGGGCGTTGTCGACGCCGGGAACACCATCTGTCTCCGCCACGCGGGTGAGGTCGCCGACGCCACTGTCGATCACCGGATATCGAGGCAGCAGCTGATAGACGGAGGTCAGCGAACCGAGAAATCTCGTGAGATCGATGCCGATCGGCCCGAGCTTCTTCTTGAACCCATTGCACAAGAAGTCGAGCGCGTTCAACGAACCGCGGTACGGCGTGCCAAAGGTCAGCAGCGTCCGGGTGTCGCGCCAACCATCGAGCACCTCGAGGTAGTGCCGGGCGACGAGGCCGCCCATCGAGTGCCCGACCAGCACGAGCTTCGCGTCCTTGTTGCCGGAGTGTTCTCGCCACGCGTGCAACCAACCGGGCACGCGCTCCGCGAGGTGCCGTGCGGCGACGCGGTTGTCCCGACGCCAGTCGTACGGGAAGTCGAACCAGTTCTCTCCTTCGACGACGTCGAACGCCGCAAAGATCGAAGCCTTGATCGCGGTGTAACCATCGATGCTCCACAGCCCGGGGATCACGTGCAGATCGGGGAGCAGTCGCGGTGCCGTCACGCCGTCGCCGAGGTCGTCCACCGTGTGGTCGTCGCCATGGAGCTCGAGATCGTCGACACTTCGACCGAGCGAGGTGATGGCCCGCCATGCGGCACCTGCGGACATCGCCCACACATCGCGTCCATCGCGCTCCAGGACGCTCCCGAGAATTCCGGGCAGCAGCACGATGACGTCACCCATCGGTTGCTTGGACGGCACGGCCGACTCCTCTCGACGAGGGTCAGCTTGTCACTGTTTCACTGGCGCGTGAGGCACCCGTCGAAAGGCGCGTGCCTCAGGTTGTGACGGTGACGTCGACGTGGCAACCGATGAACGCCAGGCCGAGCGTCTGCTGCAACTCCGCGCTCGGCGCACCGCCGGCTACCGCCGAGTTGAGATCGTCACCCGTGATCTTGTTGGCCAACGCATCGACGATGCACTGGCGGTCCGTGTCGCTGAGCTTCGTGCCGGTGCCGATCTCGTAGAAGTCGAGGAACTTGTTGATCGCAGCCGCTCCCTCTCCGAAGTCGATCGAGATACCAGGCGCACTCGTGTCGCCGGTGGCGATCGTGTCGCTCGTCGCAATCGTGTCGGTCACCGCAGCGGTGTCGCTGGTCGCGACGGTGGTATCGCTGGCGATGCCACACTTGTCGCTGAGGTAGGAGTCGAAGTCCGCGCCGATCTTCGAGATCGAGTCGTCGTTGAGCAACTTCTTGCCCTCGTCCGATGCGGCCAACTTGGCGAAGTCGTAGTTGTCGGCCTTCAACAGGTTCTCGAGCTTGACCTCGTTGGCCAACAGGTTGTTGACGGTCGTCGCGACGTCCTTCGGCGCAGCGGCCGCGACCTTGGCGAGCGAGTCGATGGCACCGCTGAGTTGCACCTTGACCGCCGCTGGATCCGTCGGGTCGAGGCTGTCGAGGTTGTCGTTGTCGTCCTTGGCCACCTGCGCGAGCGAGCAGAAGTTGTCGCCCTTGGAAGCGGTCGCCGCTTGACTGTCGCTGCTGCCACAGGCCGTGACCGCCACGCCGATCATGCCGACAAGTGCCAGTCGATTCAGTCCGAGTCGATTCATCGTGAACACCTTTACCTCACTCGCCGCGAACGCGCTTGACGATGTCGCTCGCAATGTTGGGCGGAACTTCCATGTACTGCGCGAACTGCATCGTGTACGTGGCCCGGCCTTGGGTCCGCGAACGAAGGTCGGTCGAATATCCGAACATCTCCGACAGCGGCACCTGGGCCTTGATGACCTGGGTGTTGCCGCGTGCTTCCATGCCCTCGATACGTCCACGACGGCTGGAGAGATCGCCCATCACATCACCCATGTAGTCCTCGGGTGTCACGACCTCGATGCCCATGATCGGCTCGAGCAGCACCGGCTTGGCCATCTCGGCGGCCTTCTTGAACGCCATCTGCCCGGCGATCTTGAACGCCATCTCGGACGAGTCGACGTCGTGGTACTGACCGTCGACGAGCGTCGCCTTGACGTCGACCGTCGGGTAGCCGGCAAGGACGCCGGAATCGAGCGCCTGTTGCATCCCCTGGTTGGTGGGGTTGATGTACTCGCGCGGGATCTTGCCGCCGCTGATCTTGTCGACGAACTCGTAGCCCTTGCCAGGGTTCGGCTCGAGCGTGATCTTGACGACGGCGAACTGGCCAGAGCCACCCGACTGCTTGATGTGGCGGTACTCGACCGACTCGACGACCTTCGTGATCGTCTCGCGGTACGCCACCTGCGGCTTGCCGACGGTCGCGACGACACCGAACTCGCGCTGCATGCGGTCGACGAGGATCTCGAGGTGGAGCTCGCCCATGCCGGAGATCACAGTCTGGCCGGTCTCTTCGTCCGTACGAACGCGGAACGTCGGGTCCTCGTCGCTGAGCGACTTGAGCGCCTTGCCGAGCTTGTCCTGGTCGTCCTTGGTCTTGGGCTCGATCGCCACGTGGATGACGGGCTCGGGGAAGATCATCCGCTCGAGGATGATGGCGTTGCTGCGATCGCACAGCGTGTCGCCGGTGGTCGTGTCCTTGAAGCCGAGACCGGCAACGATGTCGCCGGCCATCGCGACGTCGAGGTCCTCGCGCTGGTTGGCGTGCATCAGAAGGATGCGGCCGAGGCGCTCGCGGCGTTCCTTGGTCGAGTTGTAGACCTCGTCACCCTTGTTGATCTGGCCGGAGTAGACCCGGAAGTACGTGAGCTTGCCGAACGGGTCGGCAACGATCTTGAAGGCGAGCGCGGCGAACGGCTCGTCGATCGACGGCTTGCGATAGAGGATCTCTTCTTCGTGATTCGGCTTGGTGCCCTGCGTCGGCGGGATGTCGAGCGGGCTCGGGAGGAAGTCGATGACGGCGTCGAGCATCGGCTGCACGCCCTTGTTCTTGAACGCCGAGCCGCACAGGATCGGGACGAAGTCGAAGGCGAGCGTGCCGGCACGAAGCGCGACCTTGATCTCGGCTTCGGTGACGTCCTCGCCGGCGAGGTACTTCTCCATCAGGTGGTCGTCGCTCGTGGCGATCGTCTCGAGCATCAGCTCGCGGTACTCGTCGGCCTGATCGACCATGTCGGCCGGGATGTCGAGTTCGTCCCACTTCGCGCCGAGCTCTTCGTCGCGCCAGATCAGTGCCTTCATCTTGACGAGATCGACCAGACCGACGAACGGCTTGTTGGACTCGGGGCCACCAGCGCCGATCGGCAGCTGGATCACGGCGGGGGTCGCCTGCAACCGGTCCTTGACCATGGCGACGGTGCGGTAGAAGTCGGCGCCGATGCGGTCCATCTTGTTGACGAAGCACATGCGCGGCACCTTGTACTTGTTCGCCTGGCGCCAGACCGTCTCGGTCTGCGGCTCGACGCCTGCCACCGAGTCGAACACCGTGACGGCGCCGTCGAGGACCCGCAGCGAGCGCTCGACCTCGATCGTGAAATCGACGTGACCGGGAGTGTCGATGATGTTGATGCGGTGGTTGTTCCAGATGCACGTGGTCGCCGCCGACGTGATCGTGATGCCGCGCTCCTGCTCTTGCGCCATGTGGTCCATGGTCGCGGCGCCGTCGTGGACTTCGCCGATCTTGTAGCTCTTGCCCGTGTAGTAGAGGATGCGCTCGGTCGTCGTGGTCTTGCCCGCGTCGATGTGGGCCATGATGCCGATGTTGCGGGTGCGCTCGAGTGGGAATTCGCGCTTAGCCATCTCTCTACTTCTCTCTCTGGTTCTTGCTCACAGGTTGCGTCAATTGCGTCGGGGGGCGCGCAAGGCCGGATTCGGCCGGAGGCACGGTGTTCAATGATACCGGCGCGCCCCTGGGGTTTGCGCGGACCGCGCGGCACGACAGGGCCATGAACACGTGAGATACGTTGGTCGTCCATGCGCCACGACGAGTACCGAGGTTTCGACGGACTCGGATTGGCCGAGCTGGTCCGCACCCGTCAAGTGTCTGCCACTGACCTGCTCGATCTGGCGCTCAGCCGGGCCGAGGCAACGGACGGCGACATCGCCGCGGTCGTCCACGTCCAGGCGGATCGGGCCCGTCGGGCGATCGCGGCCGGGTTGCCGGACGGTGCTTTCACCGGGGTGCCGTTCCTGATCAAGGATCTCGGCTGTGAGGCGACCGACTTCCCGACCTTCATGGGCTCGCGTCTGTACCGCGACTACCGGTACGGGTTCGACTCGGAGCTCTTCACCAGATTGGAACGTGCCGGTCTCGTCACCTTCGCTCGGACGACGAGCCCTGAGTTCGGCATCGGGCCGACAGCGGAAGGCGGCGCCTACGGGCGGCCGACCCGCAACCCGTGGAACCTCGGCCACGTTGCCGGCGGTTCTTCGGCGGGTTCGGCCGCCGCGGTCGCGGCCGGCGTGGTTCCGATCGCGCACGGCAGCGACGGCGGAGGATCGGTGCGAATCCCGGCATCGTCGTGCGGCCTGTTCGGCTTGAAGCCGACACGCGCCCGGCTGCCGGACGGACCCACGGCGGGCGAGGGTTGGGCCGGGATGGCGATCGACGGCTTCCTGACCCGGACGGTGCGCGACACGGCGGCGCTGATCGACGCGACGCAGGGCCCGGACGTCGGCGCGCCGTACTACGCCCCGCCGCTCGATGGAACGCTGCTCGGTGCGATCGCCGCAGAGCCACGGCGCTTGCGCATCGCGTTCTCGACGAAGTCGTTCACCGGGGATCCGGTGCACCCGGACTGCCGGACCGCCATCGACCACACGGCGGCGAAGTGCGCAGCCCTCGGCCACGAAATGGTCGAGGCAGATCCCAACATCGACATCTATCGGTTCATGCGGGCATGGACCGACATCGTCGCCTGCGGAACAGAGCTCACCGTCAGATCGCGGGAAGACGAGCTCGGACGGGCGGCACGCACCGACGAGCTCGACGGCGTGACGCGCGGGGCCGTCACACTCGGCCGAACGTTGCGCGGCAGCGACTACCTCGCCGCAGTGAACACGGTGCACGCCATCGGTCGCGAGATGGCTCGCTTCTTCGCCGACGAACACGGTTTCGACATGTTGCTGACCTCGACACTGGCCGAGCCGCCGGCCGAGATCGGCAGGTTCAAGCCGGACAACGAAGACTTCCTCGACTACCGGATGGGTCCCAACGGTGTGCTCGGGTACTCGCCGTTCACGGCGCTGGCGAACGGCACCGGTCAACCGGCGATCTCGGTGCCGCTCTACTGGAACGACGGCGGACTACCGATCGGTACGCACTTCATGGCGCGCGCCGGCGAGGAAGCGCTGTTGATGCAACTCGCCGCCCAGCTCGAACGCTGTGATCCCTGGTTCGACAGGATCGCGCCGCTGTAGGACCGTTTGCGGGTGCTGCTCGATCAGTCGATCGTTGCGGCGCGCGCGAGCGCCATTCGTCGAAGCGGTGGCAGGGTCGGCGGCGGCTGCTTGCGCGGCGGCAGCTCCCGAAGCAGTTGCGTCGACGCCTGGGTGATGGTGAGAACGGCGCGTTCGAACGCGGCTTCTGTCGCCGGGGACGTCTTCTGCACGCCACTGATCTTGCGAACGTACTGTCGCGCGGCTGCCTCGATCTCCTCGGACGTGGCCAGCGGCTCGAGCCCGCGAAGTGTGGTGATGTTGCGGCACATGTGGGCCATCGTATGCCGCGCCCGGCCATACGCGATAAGGACTCAGGTGTCTCGAAGGATGCGCCGATACAACCACATGACAGCAGTGCCGCCACCCTCCCCGTGGCCGGCACCGAGGATTTCCGACCTCGCGACGCAGGCCCCGCCAGCGCCGGGCGAGATCCGCGAGGCCACCAGTTCGATGCCGATGCGCCACGTCGCGGCACTGCTACGGACCGCGAAGCGGATGAGCAGCCCGACGGAGCGGGCGCAGCACGCTGCGCTGAAAGCCGAACTGCGGATCGCCGCTGACCTCGACGACCTTCCGGCGGGCTGGTTCGTCCCGCCCAGCCTCCCGACTATGGAATCGCTCGGCGAGTCCAGCGGCGACTCGGATGACGACCTGCGACCTGATCACGTCGTGGTCGGACCGGGCGGCCTGTTCCTGATCTACGTCGAGCACCGTTCGGGCGCGAAGGTGTGGGTCAGTGAGCACAAGCTGACGATCGACGGCAGAGACAGTGATCGTCTGCGTCGAGCGCGGTTCGCGGCGCGGCGGGCGAGCGGGCGCATCAGCCAACGATGCGGGTTCGACGTGCCTGCCCAGTCGGTGCTGGTGCTGATCGGCGCGGCGACGATGCAGACCTTGAGCCGGCCGGCCGAAGTCCACGTCCGCACCGAGCACGACCTGCGCGATTGGCTCTGCCGGCAGCCTGATCGCCTTGTAGGCGACCAACCGGCGGTCGTGAGCGCGCTGCTCTCTTCGGCAGCGACGCCGCGGGTCGACGTTGCCTCCGGGCTGCTTGAATAGCA
>DASWRR010000517.1:0-2330 GCA_036403055.1 Ilumatobacteraceae bacterium
CACGCGGATGCCGTCCATCTTCGCGACGTCCGCGAGGAAGGAGGACATGGCGTCCTTGACCGCCGGATCCTGGATGCCTTGCGGGGCTGTGAAGACGATCTGTGCGGGTATGCCGCTGGCCGTCTTGTCGCCGGCGTTCGAGAACGCGTCCTGCACCTGCTTCGACTCACTGTCGGGCTGGGTGAAGTCGGTGTGATAGTCGGTCTTCAGTGCGCCGCTGATCGCGGACAGACCGATCAACAATGGCAGCCAGATGGCGAACACCATGATCCAGCGCTTCCGGAAGCTGAATCGAGCAATGCGAGCAAGCACGTTTGGAACCCCTCCAAGATTGTCTGCCGATCGGCAGCGTTTCGACCGGTTTGCCACGAAGCGGCGACTTTGTCCACCACGTGACAACGTCCAACGACGGCCACCGCCGGCGGCGATTGCCTCGGACGCGACGCTACTCTCACGACTATCGACGAACGGTGTGACTTTCGACTCGGGTGGAGCGACGAGTTGGACGCGGAATGGCGGGCGACGGGCCTCGCCGAGCTCCCCGGTCGTGTCACGAGACTCGATCGCGGATGGAGCACCGTCCTGCGCAACCTGGACCTCGAGCCGCTCCGGATCCGCAACATCGGCGCCGACGTCGCTGTCGGCGACTGGGTGGTGCCCTCGGCTGAGCTCGACCGGGTCGAGGCCGTGCTGCCGCGTCGTAGTGCCTTCGTACGCCGGGCATCGTTCGAGGGCAACCGCGCGGAGTCGCAGACCATCGCCGCGAACGTCGACGTGGTCATGCTCGTCCACGCGCTCACGTCGCCTCCGAACCAGCGCCGGTTGGAACGCGAACTGGTGCTCGCGTGGGACAGCGGCGCCCGCCCGGTCGTCGTGCTCACCAAGCGGGACCTGGTCGACGATCCGCAGGCGTCGGTCGACTCGCTCCGCGCGGCTGCACCCGGCGTCACGATCTGCATCGCGAGCGGGATCACCGGCGAGGGGATCGACGATCTCGCCGCGTTCGCAGCGGGAAACGCAACGATCGCGCTGCTCGGCGCGAGCGGCGTCGGTAAGAGCACGTTGATCAATGCGCTCGTCGGCAGCCGCGCCCAGGCGACTGCGGCGGTGCGCGAAGGCGACGGCCGGGGCCGCCACACCACGGTCGCGACGGAGCTCGTTCGCCTGCCGGGCGGGGGTTGGCTCATCGACACACCCGGCGTTCGTGCCGTCAGCTTGTGGAGCAGCGGCCGTGGAATCGAGCGAGCGTTCGCCGACGTCTTCGAGCTGATGGACCACTGCCGGTTTCGCGATTGCAAGCACGAGGACGAGCCGGGATGCGCTGTCCAAGCCGCGATCGCCGAAGGTCGGCTCGACCCGCTTCGGCTCGCGAGCATGAAACGGTTGGTCGCAGAGGAGCTGGCGTTGGAAGAAGAGCAGCGGGCTCAGCTGAAGGCCCAGGACCGTCGTGGCGTTCGCCGCGTCCGAGTGAAGTAGTCGGATGACACAGATACCGATCATCGACATCGGGCCGTGGTGGGGCAGCGACGACGATCGGAGGGTCGTCGGTCGCGCGGTCGATGCAGCGGCGCGCGAATTCGGTTTCTTCCAGATCGTTGGTCACCGCCTGCCGCGCGAGCGCATCGACGCGATGCTCGCGGCGAGCACCGAGTTCTTTGCTCTGCCGGCAGACGTCAAGCAGCGCTCGACACCATTGGACCCGTCGATCAATCGTGGGTACGCAGCGCGTGGCACGGAGGCGCTCTCGTACAGCATCGGGCGTGACGCGCCTCCCGACTTGTTCGAGGCGTTCAACATCGGCGACGACGACGTCGACTACTGCGACGCGTTCTATGCCGCGCAACGTCGCGGCGCGTTCGCTCCCAACATCTGGCCGGACGACGTTCCAGTTCTTCGCCGTTCGCTCGTCGAGTACTTCCGCGCAGCGCGAGCGGTCGCTCTGACGATGACCGAGATCTTCGCGGCTGCGCTGCAACTACCGGCGGGATGGTTCACCCCGTTCGTCGACCGATCGACCACGACGATGCGCGCGATCAGGTACGAACGCCGCTCGAACGACAGCGAGCCCTTGCCCGAACAGCAGCGAATGGGGGCGCACACGGACTACGGCATCGTCACCGTGTTGTACGCCGAGCCCGTCGCCGGTCTTCAGATCGTTGCCCCGGACGGGGCGTGGATCGACGTCATCCCGGCGGACGATGCGCTCGTGATCAACCTCGGTGACCTCACCGCCCAGTGGACCAACGACCAATGGCGCTCAACGGTCCACCGAGTCGTTCCGCCGACGACGGACGGCCCGGCCGTTCGACGCAGCGCCGCGTTCTTCCTCG
>DASWRR010000518.1:0-4314 GCA_036403055.1 Ilumatobacteraceae bacterium
ATCAACGAAGAGATCTTGCTCGGCGGTTTCTACACACCGAGCGTGTCGTGCGTCGACTCGTTGGAGACCGGTACGCAGATGCGCAACGAGGCGGTCGACAAGGGTGCGCTGCAGGTGTTCGCCAACACGGAGGTGCTCGACATCGAGACAGAGGACGGCCCCGGCGGTCCGAAGGTCACGGCAGTCGTCACCAACAAGGGTCGTATCGAGGCCGAGTTCGTCGCGATCGCGTGCGGGGTGTGGAGCCCGCGCATCGCCAAGATGGCCGGCGCCAACATCCCGCTCACTCCGGCCGTCCACCAGATGGCCGACGTCGGCCCGATCGACATCCTGCAGCAGAGCGGCAAGGAGGTTGCCTACCCGATCGTGCGCGACATGGACACGTTCTGCTACGAGCGTCAGACAGCGGGTTCGATGGAGGTCGGCTCGTATGCTCACCGCCCGATCTTCATGCACCCAGACGACATCCCGTCGAACGAGGAATCGGCGCTGTCGCCCACGGAGTTGCCGTTCACCGCTGACGACTTCGACCAGCAGTTCGAAGAGGCGATCGACCTGATGGACATGCTCGGCGAGGCCGAGATCCGGTACGCGATCAACGGCCTGCTGAGCCTGACGCCCGATGCGAACCCGGTCCTCGGCGAGACGGTCGAAGTCCGCAACCTGTGGAGCGCCGCGGCGGTGTGGATCAAGGAAGGCCCTGGCATCGCCCAGATCGTCGCCGAGTGGATGACCTACGGGTACCCGCATCTGTGCGATCCGCACAGCACCGACATCAGCCGGTTCTACCCACACGAGAAGACCGAGCACCACATCCTCGCCCGTTGCGCCGAGCACTTCAACAAGACCTATGGCATCGTCCATCCGCGTGAGCAGTGGGCCAGCCAACGCGGCATGCGTCGCAGCCCGTTCTACGCCCGCGAGGAAGCGCTCGGTGCGGTGTTCTTCGACGCCCGTGGCTGGGAGCGTCCGCAGTGGTTCGAGAGCAACACGAACCTCCTCGAGAAGTTTCCCGACGCGTGCAAGCCGCGTCAGCACGAATGGGACGCGCGTTGGTGGAGCCCCGTCACGAACGCCGAGCACCTCCAGATGCGTGAGAGCGTCGGAATGGTCGACCTCACCGCGTTCAACGAGTTCGACATCACGGGTCCTGGCGCGATGGCGTACCTGCAATACATGTGCGTCAACAACGTCGACGTGCCCGTCGGTCGCAGCGTCTACACCCCGCTCCTCACGCCGCATGGCGGGTTCCGCGGCGACCTCACGATCCAACGACTCGCCGACGATCACTATCGCATCATCACCGGCGCGTTCGACGGTGGCCGCGACAACTACTGGTTCCGCAAGTACATGCCGACCGACGGCTCTGTCACCTTCACGGACCGGTCGCAGGGCATCTGCACGCTCGGCGTGTGGGGCCCGAACGCCGAGCAGACGATGGCCAAGATCGTCACCGATCAGTCGAAGCCGTACGACGTGTCGCAGGCCGGGTTCCCGTACGGCGCGGTCCGCGAGGTGCTGATCGACGGGGTGCCGTGCATCATGTTCCGCATCTCGTACGTGGGTGAGAACGGGTGGGAGATCTACACCAACATGGAGCACGGGCTGCGCCTCTGGGACACCGTCGCGGAAGCCGGCAAGGAGTTCGACATCATCCCCGTCGGCATCGGTGTGTACGCAGTCACCGGTCGCATCGAGAAGGGCTACCGCTTGATGGGCGCCGAGCTCGAGAGCGAGTACAACCCGGTCGAGGCAGGCCTCGCCCGGCCGAAGGTGAAGGCCGCCGACTTCATGGGCAAGGAGGCGTACATGAAGGCCCGCGACGAGAAGCCGGCCGCGATCATGTGCACGTTGTCGATGGACTCCCAGCGCTGTGCCGACGGCTACGACCGCTTCCCGACCGGTGGCAACGAACCGATCCTGACGCTCGACGGCGAGCGGATCCTCGATGCCAAGGGCCGAGTCTCGCGTGTCACGACCGCAGGGGCCGGACCATCGGTGGGCAAGTACCTCCTCCTCGCGTACCTCCCGCCGGAGCATGCCGTCGAAGGCACGAAGCTGCAGGTGATGTACATGAACGAGCTCTACCCGGTGACGGTGGAGCGCGCCAGTGCGACGCCGTTGTTCGATCCCGACGACAAACGAATGAAGTCATGAAGATCCTCGTGTGCGTGAAGCGCGTTCCCGCACCTGGGGCGCGCATCAACATCACCGCAGATGGTCAAGCGATCGACACTGCGTTCCTCGGTTTCACGATGAGCCCGCACGAGGAGTGTGCTGTCGAGGAAGCCGTGCAGCTCGTCGAGCGACACGGCGGTGACGCCACCGTCCTCACACTGGGCCCCGCGGAAGCCGACGAGCAGTTGCGCTACGCCGCCAGCCTCGGCGTGGCGAAGGCCGTGCTGCTGCCCATCACCGGCGCCGACTGGGACCCGCAGCGGACCGCCGCTGCGATCGCGTCGGCGATCGCAGACATCGAGTCGAGCGACGGCGCGTTCAACCTCATCCTCTTCGGCAACGAGTCAGCGGATTCCGGCGGCTTCCAGGTCGGCGTGCGTGTTGCCCACGCGCTCGGCCGACCGATCGTGAACGGCATCAAAGGCATCGAGATCGACGGCGACACGATCCGCGCCCGGCGCGATGCCGACGTCGGCGTCGAGGTCTACGAGGTGCCGGTGCCGGCCGTGCTCGGCGTCAAGGAAGGGATCAACCTGCCGCGGTATCCGACGCTGAAGGGTCGGCTCGCGTCGAAGAAGGTCGACGTCGCCCAGGTGCCACCCACTGCCGGGCCCGGTGGTCAACAGATGATCACGTTGCTGCCGGCCGCCGAGCAGGTCAGCGCGACCGTGATCCTCGGTCGCGGTCCCGAGGCGGCTCCGGCAGTCGTCGACATGCTCGAAGAGATCGGCGTGTTGAAGTGATCCTCGTCGTCGTGGAGCACGATCGCGGCACGATGTCGCCGGCTTCATGGGAGGCGCTCGCGGCGGCCAACAAGCTCGGCGAGACCCATGCCCTGACGATCGGCGAGGCAGCCGACGGTCTCGTCGAGCAGATCGCTGTCTTCGGCGCAACGACCGTTCATCAGGTTCACGACGACCTGCTCGTCGACTACGGGCCGGAGGCATGGGGCGACGTCGTCGCCCAAGCGGTCACGGCATTGAGCCCATCGATGGTTCTGGCGACCGGCACCGATCGCGGCAACGAAGTGATGGCACAAGCGGCCGCGCGGCTCGATCTCCCGATGGTCGCGAACGTCGTCGAGTTCGCCGACGAGGAGATGATCCGTGTCCGTTGGGGCGGTTCGTTGCTCGAGAAGTGCCGGCTCGACGCGCCGGTCCAACTCGTCACGACTGCGCACCACGCGTTCGCCGCGATCGAATCGCCGACGACCGCGACCGCGGTTCCGCTGCCCGTGACCCTCGATCCGGTCGTCGGACGAACCTTGATCCGTGATCGGGTCGAGCGTGCCGCCGGTGTCACGCTTTCGACCGCGCCGGTCGTGGTCAGCGGTGGTCGTGGGGTCGGGTCGGCCGACGGCTTCGCGCCGTTGCAAGAGCTGGCGACTGCGCTCGGCGGCGTCGTCGGATGTAGCCGCGCTGTGACCAACCTCGGGTGGCGCAATCACACCGATCAGGTCGGTCAGACCGGTACGCGCATCGCCCCCGACATCTACATCGCGTGCGGCATCTCCGGCGCGATCCAGCACTGGGTCGGCGCAATGGCGTCGAAGAAGATCCTCGCGATCAACACCGACCCGGAAGCCAACATGGTCACCAAGGCCGACTATGCGGTGATCGGCGACCTCCACCAAGTCGTGCCCGCGATCACGGCAGAGATACGCCGGCGCAAGGGCTGACCGTTGATCAGGCGGTGACTTCCTTGCCGCGCAGGTAGAGCGAACCGAAGCGGTTCGCGAGGAAGTCGGAGAGGGCGCACTGCTCCTGGCGGACGAAGCCGCGCTGCGGCAGCTTGCCCTCGCGCATGAGGTCGGCCATCGTGCAGATCCCCGCAGCGGTCGTCAGCTGAATCGCCGACAGGCGAGCACCGTTGACCTCGGAGGCGTACACCTTGCGGGCGAACGTCTCTTGCATCAGCAGTCCGTTGCGCATCCCCGACGCCGTCACGAAGATCAGAACGACGTCTTGATACGTGATCGGGATCGCTGCTTCCAACAGTTCCTTCAGGAGGTCACGGCGACGGGACAACCGGAGATCGGTGATGAGCATCCTGATCGCGTCGCGGTGGCCCGGATAGCGAACGGTCTTGTAGTTGAGCGTCTCGACTTCGCCGAGCAGCGTCTCGCACAACGTCCCG
>DASWRR010000519.1:0-4272 GCA_036403055.1 Ilumatobacteraceae bacterium
GGCCTGGTCGGCGTGGAAAGCGACGCTCATCGATGAGCTGACAGCGTCGGTCGCCGCCGTGTTCGCCGGCATGCCGAAGCCGACAGCGGAGTACGCCCCCGACGACCGCTTTCGTGATCTCGTCGAAGATGTTCGTGCGAACGGCCAGCTGCGCACGCGCCGCGAATCTGCCGGCGATTTCGACCTGTGGGTCATCGCGACACCCGACCAGCCGGGGCTGTTCGCGAAGATCGCCGGAACGTTTGCGATGCACGGAGTCGACGTCGTCGCGGCCGAGGCGTGGACGGGTTCCGACGGCATCGCGATCGACCAGTTCAGGGTGTCGCGGCCCGCGTCGGCGACGGACGATTGGAGCAAGCTGGAACATGATCTGCGCGGCGTGGTCCGCGGGTCGGTTGACGTTCGGGCGAGGCTCGCGCAGCGCATCCGGACGTACAGCCGCGCCCATCGGCGCGCGATTGCGGCCGCCCCTCCGCGACTGGAAGTGCTCGTCAGCAACGAGGCATCGGCATCGACCACGATGATCGACGTTCGCGCCCCCGATGGCATCGCGGTGCTGTACCGGCTTGCCGCGACCCTCGCGAGCCGAGGTCTCGACATCCGCTCGGCGAAAGTCGCGACGCTCGGCCACGAGGTGGTCGACGTGTTCTACGTGCAGCTTCCGGGAGGCGGCATCGAAGAAGGTTCCGGCCAGATCGATGCGGCAGAGCACGATGCGCTGCGCGACGAGTTGAAGTTGGCACTCGCTGAAGGTTGAATCGCCGGATCGCGGCGACTGTCAAAGGGCTTCGTTGCCCATCTCACCGGTGCGGACGCGCAGCAACGAATCGACGCTGTACTTCCAGACCTTGCCATCACCGATCTTGTCGGTCTTCGCCGCTTCCCCGATCACACCGATCAGGTGGTCGGCGGTCTCGGCCCGCACGATGATCTCGATCTTGATCTTCGGGATGAAGTCGATCGTGTACTCCGAGCCACGGAAGTTCTCCGTCTTGCCGCGCTGACGGCCGAAGCCGCGCACCTCGGTGATGGTCATCCCCTCGACGCCGTTGGCGAGAAGTGCCTCCTTCACGGCGTCGAGCTTGTGCGGCTTGATGATTGCAGTGATGAGTTCGAGCATGATCACAATCCCTTACCCATGTAGGCGGCTTCTGGATGGTATGCCGGAGCACCGTGCTCGTGGATGTCGATCCCCTCGAGCTCGCCCTCCTCGGACACTCGCAGCGTCCCGGTCAGTTTGACGGCCCGCATCAAGACGTAGGCCACGGTGAACGCGGTGACCGCGATGACCGCGTTGCCCCACACTTGAGCGAACAGCTGCTTCGCGCCGCCACCCCACAGCAATCCCTTCGGCACGCCGAACTGACCGGTCGAGAACAGACCGAGGCTCCAAGTGCCCCAGATGCCGGCGAAGCCGTGGACAGCCACGGCTCCGATCGGGTCGTCGATGCGGAGGTGTTCGATGAAGTCGATGCCGAGCACGACCACCGGTCCGGCGATCGCTCCGATGATCACGGCCCCCGTCGAGTTGACCCAGTAGCACGGACAGGTGATCGCCACGAGGCCGCCGAGGAAGCCGTTGATGGTGATGCCCATGTCCCACTTGCCGAGTCGTGGGTAGACCCAGAGCATCGCGGTGAGGCCGGCGGCGGCGGCGGCGAGCGTCGTGTTGGTCGCGACCCGACCGATGCCCGCGGAGTCGATAGCGGACAACGTGCTCCCCGGGTTGAAGCCGTACCACCCGAACCACAAGATGACGCCGCCGATCGCCGCCACCGTCATGTCATGACCTGGCGGAAGGCCGCCGCCGTCGCGCTTGAACTTGCGACCGAGGCGCGGCCCGAGGACGATGGCGCCGGCGAGAGCGATCGCGCCACCCATCGTGTGCACCACTGTCGAACCGGCAAAGTCGCGCAGCCAGACGCCGCCGTTGCGAGCGGTCTGCAACCAGCCGCCCGGGCCCCACACCCAGTGACCGAGGATCGGGTAGATGAACCCGCTGACACCGACGCTGTACAGCAGGTCGCCCTTGAACCCCGTCCGTCCGACCATCGCGCCGGACGTGATCGTCGAGCACGTGTCGGCGAACGCGAACTGGAACAAGAAGAACGCCATGAACGCGACACCGGTGTCGAACGTGCCGTGGTACGTGTACGTCGCCGGTGCGCCGTTCAAGAAGAAGAACTCGTGGCCGATCCAACCGTTGCCGAACCCGAACATGAACGCGAATCCGAACGCCCAGAAGAGCAGCGCACACAAGCATGTGTCGACGATGCACTCCTGCAGGATGTTGACGACCTCGCGAGTCCGGGCAAACCCGGCCTCGAGCATCATGAACCCGGCCTGCATGAAGAACACGAGGAAAGCAGCGAGCAGCACCCACGCCGTGTTGGTGCCGTTCACGACGTCCTGGATCGGCACGTCGGCCTGTGGCGCGAGCGCATGCACCGTCGATCCCAGGATGAGCTTGCCTGGCCCGATGACGATGCTCGCGGCCAAGGCGATGCCAGCCATCTTCCCACCGAGGAAGGTCACGAAGAATCGTTGCCGGTCCTTGTCTCGCAACCGTGACTTCAAGGTGCGTGCATCCACAAAAGCTGTCCTCCTCCGTCGTCCCGGGGGCGGGACGCCGCTCAACGTAAGAGGAAGCGATTGCGAGCGAGTGTCGGAACTGTTAACGCAATGAGTACAGCCTGTGCGTCGGGCGCAACGTTGTTGATTCGTTGATTGGAGACCGGGATTCGGCCCGCCGATAGCCAACTGTGCGGTTAGCCCATGGCCGCACACGCTGAAGGTGGTGCTGAATGTTCCGACGCATGCTTGTGATGCTCATGCTCTTGATTGCCATTCCCGTCGCGTTGACGCGTCATCCCGCGTTCGCCGCGTCAGGGAGGACGTTCTACGTCGACTGTCTGGACGGAAACGACTCGTCCACCGGACTGTCGCAGTCGCTCGCTTGGAAGACGATGTCGAAGGCCAACAAGTCGTTGCTCGTCGCTGGTGACTCGCTGCTGTTCAAGCGTGGTTGCACGTGGACGGGGACGACGCTCACCGCTCACTGGTCCGGCACCGCGTCGGCTCCCGTGACGATCGGTACCTACGGCACCGACGCACGGCTCGCGAAGGTCGCCGACGCGTCGATTTCGGTCACCGGCGTGTACCAGGTCGTCGAGGGGTTCGAGGTGACCTTCAAGCCAGTCAAGACCGCGGCGTGCGGACAGCCGCTCGGCCAGTACTACGCGCTCGTCGTCACGCAAGGCGGCTCGAACAACACGATCCAGCACAACCTGCTGACGCACGCAACGGCCGGGATTCACATCTCCAAGACGGCCGGCACCTACAACAAGGTGTACTACAACACGCTCGCCGAGAACAACGTCATGCAAGAGCCGTTCGACGGCAGCGGTGACCTCGGCGCGTGGGGAATGCTCGTGCGCGGCAGCCACACGGACATCGCCTACAACACGTTCCTCGACAACCGGGCGGTGTGCACGTTCGGCAAGTACTTCGCGTCGAACTCGGTGGAGATCTACGAGGGTGACTTCAACAACATCCACCACAACGTGTCGCAGAACGACCGTGTGTTCTCCGAGCTCGGTGGCTCGTCGACGAACAAGGCATCCGACAACACGTACTCGTTCAACCTCGTCGTGTCCAACCTCGCGGGTGCCCGCTTCATCACGACAAGGGGCGCCCTCGACACGTCGTACGGACCGGTGTACCGGACGGTGGCGGAGCGCAACACGGTGTTCTTCTCGGGCGTCGGAAGCCAAGGAATGGTGTGCTCACTCGGTTGCAGCTCGAACATCTTGACCGCCCGGTACAACATCATTCAGGCGGAGGAGAAGGGCGTCTACTTCGATCAGACGATGGGTCAGAAGGCCAACATGTACTGGTCGTCGACCGGTACGGCGAAGATCCAAGATGGCGGGCGTCTCCGTACGGTCGGACCCTCGTCGACGGCGGAGATCATCGTCGCAAACCCCAGCTTCGCGGATCCCACGAACGGGAACTTCCGGCTGCGCAGCGCCAGCCCGGCGGTCGATGCCGGCGGCGCGACCGGCTTCCAGACGGACCTCGATCAGGCTCCCTCGATCGCGGGTGTCGCTGGTGACATCGGCGGCTACGAGTTCCAGCCACCGCCACCTCCGCCTGCCACCACGGTCGCACCTCCGCTGAACACTGCGTCGGCGACGTCGATGTCGCCCGCGACACTCGGGCAAGGATCGACATGGCGCACGGTCAAGCTGACGGGAACCGGGTTCGAAGCCG
>DASWRR010000520.1:0-5525 GCA_036403055.1 Ilumatobacteraceae bacterium
GGCCGCTGTTTCTGCCGTCGAGAAGAGCTCGTCGGCGGAGATCGCACTGGCGACGTCGGCGGATGCGGATCTCGCGATTGCCGAACGTCTGGCGCGAGAGCTCGGCAGCAACGTCAACCGCGCGGCCGAACTGCGCGGCGATCTCGTCGCTCGTCGCAACCTCACCCGCGTTGCGACAGACGCAGCCGCATTGCGGCGCGAGCTCGAGGCCGTCGATTCCGAGCGGCGAGATCTGTTCGGAAGATGGTCTTCGCTCGACCAGCAGGTCTCGGCGCTTGCCGACGAGGAACGATCGATCAGGGACCTCGCGCTGCGGTGTCACGACAAGATCGCGAACGTGCGACCGCTCGCGATTCCATCCGTTGCCGCGCTGGAACCACTCACGACTGTCGACGATCTCGAGACGATGCCGTGGACGGCGGCGCGCGCGGTGATGGCCCCAGTCATGGAGAAGGTGGTGCGGCTCGACGCTGCTCTCGGCGAGGCCCGACGCAGGTATCAGCAGCCGCTCGACGATCGCGACGATCTGCGCGGGCTGTTGCAATCGTTCCGCGGCAAGGCCGACGCACACGGGCTCGCCGAGGATGCGGAGCTCGAACCCTTGTATCGGCAGGCCGAGTCCGTGCTGTGGTCGGCGCCCTGCGACCTCCAGTCGGCTCGATCGTTGGTCGATCAGTACGTGCGTGCCGTGAACGCCAAGATCACGTCGTCCGTTCCGGATCGGGGTGTCGGGTCGTGAAGTGCGCGCAACCGGGCTGCACGGGAACGATCGTCGACGGCTACTGCGACGTGTGCGGCCTTGCACCTGTCACCGCGTCCGCTGCCGCGCAGCCCGGGACCTCGTCGCACTCGGCATCACCGGCGAGCGGCGCGTCACCGGTTGACGGTCCGAGTGGTGTGACGAGTCAGTCCGGGACCACCCGCCTGGGCCTGGTTCCCCTGGGATCGGCGAGATCGACAGGGGGCAGCCGGCCGACGCGACGCCTGACCGCAAGCACCCAGACGTCGCGGCTCGGTGCCGGGCTGACGCAGGTGCCGTCGGTGCCCGTCACGGATCCGCGCCAAGCGTTGATGGACCCGCCAACGGTCGCGGAGGACAAGCGCTTCTGCTCGGTGTGCGGCGCGCCGGTCGGCCGTTCGCGCGATGGCGCACCCGGCCGGTCGAAGGGGTTCTGTCCGAAGTGCCGCACGCCGTTCGACTTCGATCCGAAGCTGAAGCCCGGCGCGCTCGTCGGCGGTCAGTACGAGGTGGTCGGTGGGTTGGCCCACGGCGGCATGGGTTGGATCTACCTTGCCAACGACCGCAACGTCAACGATCGATGGGTCGTGTTGAAAGGCCTGCTCAACAGTGGCGATCCCGACGCAGCTCGAGCCGCGGTCGCCGAGAAGCAGTACCTCGCCGAGGTCGAGCATCCGCTGATCGTCGAGATCTACAACTTCGTCACCGCCCCCGACGGCGCGTCGTACATCGTGATGGAGTACGTCGGCGGGCGATCGCTCAACGTCATCTTGAAGGACAGGATGAAGGCGACGGGACGGTTCTCACCGATACCCGTCGATCAGGCGATCGCCTACATCGTCGAGATCCTTCCGGCGTTCGCCTACCTTCACCTGCTGGGTCTGCTCTACTGCGACTTCAAGCCGGCGAACATCATCCAGGTCGGAGACGGGCTGAAGTTGATCGACCTCGGCGGCGTCCGACGAATCGACGACGATCAGTCACCGATCTACGGGACGATCGGCTTCCAGGCACCGGAGGTCGCCAAGGAGGGCACGTCGATCTCGAGCGATCTGTACACCGTCGCGCGAACGCTGGCCACGCTGATCTTCGAGTTCAAGGGGTACCAGAGCACGTTCGAGACAACGCTGCCGTCGCCGACGGACGTGCCGATCTTCGCCCAGCACGACTCGTTGTACCGATGGCTCCTGAAGGGCACCGCCCCGCAGCCGGAAGACCGCTTCCAAAGCGCTGACGAGATGCGCGATCAACTGTTGGGTGTCCTGCGCGAGGTGACGGCTGCCGGCGCCGGAGCGGTCACCCGCAGCACCCCGTCGAGACTGTTCGACACGCCCGCTGTTGCCGGAGACCGGCTCGACTGGTCGGACCTCCCGATCGTCTCCGTCGACGCGCAGGATCCGATGATGTCATGGCTCGCGTCGGTCACCGCCGATGACCCGATCGACCGCCTCCACGCACTGTCGTCGGCTCCCGAGCACACGGTCGGCGTGGCGATGGCGACCGGCTATGCGGCGATGGCCGCCGGCCAGTTGCAGCAGGCATCGACGATCTCCGACGCGATCCTCGCCGACGATCCGTGGGAGTGGCGCGGCGTCTGGTTGCACGGCCTCGTCGCGCTCGCGGCCGGTGACCATGCCGGCGCGATCTCGTCGTTCAACAGCGTCTACGGCCAACTGCCGGGCGAGCTCGCACCGAAGCTCGCGCTTGCGCGCGCCTGCGAGATCGGCGGTGAACCAGAGATCGCTGCACAGATGTACGCGCAGTGCGCGAAGACGGACGCGGCATATGTGGCGCCCGCGCAGTTCGGTCTGGCTCGCCTTGCCGCATCGGCGGGCCGCCGCGACGAGGCGCTCGCGGCCTTCGATCACATTCCCGTCACGAGCCGCGCATATGGAGACGCACGCCGCCAGCGAGCGTTGCTCCTGTCGTCGACCGATGGTTCGCCGGACCCGCTCGACGACTTGGCGGCAGCGGCGAACGAGCTCGATCAGGTCGCGCTCGATCCCGCAGGACGCACGGCGTTGAAGATCCAGATACTCACCTCAGCGCTCGCCCACGTGCGTGATCACGGCGCGGCGCCGCAGCTTGCGATCGCGGGAGCGCAGGCGACGGTGCCTGCACTCCGCTCGGGACTCGAACGGGCGTATCGGGAGGCGGCGCGGTTGGCGGACGAACCCGCCGAGAAGACGCGGCTCGTCGATCTCGCGAACGTCGTCAGGGTGCGCTCGCTGACATGACCGAAGCAGAACTCGCTTGTCCGGCGTGCGGCGCACCCATCGCGGCCGGCGACACGTTCTGCGAAGCGTGCGGCGCGCAGCTGGACGCGACGGCGAACGCCGGCTCGTCCGCTGACACACCACCAGCGGCCGAGCCCGTCGATGTCGAATCCCCGGTGCCGCGGACGGTCGTCATCTCCGCGGTCTGCGCGAACTGCGGCGGCAAGATCATGGACGACGGGTTCTGTGGGACGTGCGGGCAGAAGGCCCGCTCTCCACGCGACCACTGGACCGAGCAGCCGGCGCCATGGGTCGGCGGTGTGTGCGACAAGGGCACGGTGCACACCGCGAACGAGGATGCGATGGCATTGGCCGCGACCGGCGATGGCGCGCTCGGGATCATCGTGGTCTGCGACGGCGTGACAAGTGCACCGAACAGCGATCGCGCCGCGCTCGCGGCATCTCGCGCCGCGTGCAGCGAGCTGGCCTCGCTCACGGCGCCGGCCTCGTCGAGCGTTGCAGCCGATGTCACGTATTGGACCGATGCGCTGCTCGCCGCCGCGCGCGAGGCGAACGCCGCGGCCGTCGGCGTTGCGCACACGCTCGGCGATCCGGCCGAGCCGCCCTCGTGCACGTTCGTGGCCGCGGTCGTCTCCGGTTCGTTGGTCGCGGTCGCGTGGTGCGGGGACTCTCGCGCGTATTGGCTCCCGGACGATGCGGAGGCGCGACAGCTCACCGTCGACCACTCGCTCGGCAGCGAGCTCCTGGCGTCCGGTCGGTCGCGAGCGGAGGCCGAGGCCGACCCCGCGTTCCACACGATCACGAGGTGGCTCGGAGCCGACTCCGTCGACCACGCACCGGAGGTGACGACCTTGTCGATCGATGGCGCCGGCTGGCTGCTCGTGTGCAGTGACGGCCTGTGGAACTACGCCTCGGAAGTCAACGAGATGCGAACGTTGCTGTCGGATCTCAGCGCGACCGCGGGCACCGATCCGGTACAGCTCGCGGGGGCTCTCGTCGACTGGGCGAACGCCGCCGGCGGCCACGACAACATCACTGCAGCCCTGGCTCGCTGCGACCCATCACTACGCTTCGCACAGGAGAGGACGTCAAGTGGCTGAGTTCAAGGCAGAGGTGTTCCAGAACGAGTTCCTCGCGGAGGGAGCCACTGATGTGCACGCTGTCGTCTCGGTCACGTGCACGAATGCGGGCACGGCCGGGCAGTCGGGTCACGGTGAGGCGGCCGAGATCATCATCGTCGACACGTCCGGTTCGATGGACATGCCGGCGTCGAAGATCGTCGCCGCGCGTCGCGCCGCGAAGGTGGCCGTCGCCGAGATCGTCGATGGCACGTGGTTCGCTGTGATCAGCGGTCACACCGTGGCGCAGATGGTGTACCCGTCGCATCCCGGGATGGCGAAGATGACCGACGTGACCCGTCGCGAAGCGACGCACATGGTCGACGCGCTACGCGCTGGCGGCGCGACCGCGATGGGATCGTGGATCGCCGCGGCAACGGAGCTGTTCTCGCAAGTCGAGAATGCGCAGTGTCACGCGATCCTGCTGACCGACGGGAAGATCGAGGGCGAGCCGAAGTACGCCCTTCCGCAGGCGCTGGCGACGGCGAAGGGGCGCTTCCAATGCGATTGCCGAGGCATCGGGTCGGACTGGGTGGTGGACGAGCTCCGCACGATCGCTGACGCTTTGCTCGGAACCGTCGACATCGTTGCCAAGCCCGACGATCTGGAGGCCGACTTCGAAGCGATGATGCGCACGTCGATGAGCCGCGGCGTTGCGGACGCGCAGCTGCGAGTCTGGGCACCGCAAGGAAGTCAGGTGCTGTTCGTGCGCCAGGTCGCGCCAACCGTCGAGGACCTGTCGTCGAAGGCCCGACAAGTGGGACCACTCATCCGTGAGTACCCGACCGGCGCGTGGAGCGACGAGAGCCGCGACTACCACGTCGCGGTGCGCGTCCCCGTTGCGCCACTCGGCAACGAGCGACTCGCGGCACGAGTCGAGGTCGTCATCAACGACGAAGTCATGGCCAAGAGCTTGGTGAAGGCGACGTGGAGTCCCGACGCGAACCTCACCACCAGAATCGACCCCGCGGTCGCGCACTACACGGGACAGGTGCAGTTGGCCGACGCGATCCAGAAGGGCTTGGCGGCCAAGGCAGCCGGTGACGATCGGACCGCCACGGTGCTGCTCGGCGAGGCCGCGAAGATCGCCCACGACAGCGGCAACGAGGACACCACTCGGCTGCTGTCGAAGGTCGTCGATGTCGTCGATGCAGAGGCCGGTACCGTCCGGTTGAAGAGCAACATCGACCGCACGGACGAGATGGCGCTCGATACGCGCAGCACCAAGACGACACGGATCCGGAGGGAGCCGTGACGACCTACGTGTGCCCCAACGGCCACACGAGTGGCGACCCCGAGTGGTGCGACACATGTGGCGCCCGCATCGGTGAGTCACCGCAGACCCCGTCTCCCGCGGCACCAGCGCCGTCCGCCGCGGCAACACCGGCCGCCTCCAGGTCGCAACCGCATCGAACCGTCGACTGCCCGAAC
>DASWRR010000521.1:0-4600 GCA_036403055.1 Ilumatobacteraceae bacterium
ATCAAAGGTTGGCTGTCCTCGTCGAGCATCATCGGCAGCAAGGTCGGACCGCGGTCGCAGGGCTCCGGTCTCGTGCTGCTGTTCCACAACCTCGGAGAGCACGACGGTCACTTCGGCTCGTGGGCGTTCCACAAGGGCGGCAACGGAGGTTTCACCCAGGTGCTGGCACGCGCGGCACAGGCCTTCGGCGCCGAGATCGTGGTGAGCACACCGGTCAGTCATGTGATCACCGACAACGGTCGGGCGACGGGTGTCGCGCTCGAGGACGGAACCGAACTCACCGCCAAGATCGTCGTCAGCTCGCTCGATCCGCGACGAACGTTCACGCAACTCGTCGATCCAGCGGATCTTCCCAGCGAGCTCAACGACAGCATTCGCCGCTTCCGGTTCCAAGGCACCTCCGCAAAGGTCAACTTCGCGCTCGATGCTGCGCCGCGCTACCCCGCGCTCGCCGACCGCACAGATCAGTTCCGCGGCTTCACGAACATCGGACCGTCGATGGACTATCTCGAGCGGGCGTACGACGACGCGAAGTACGGCTGGTACAGCAAGCGGCCGTACATCGACGCATGCATGCAGTCGTTCGTCGATCCGGACATGGCGCCGCCCGGCAAGCATGTGATGTCCTGCTTCGTCCAATACGCGCCGTACGAGTTGAAGGGTGGCGACTGGGACACCGAACGTCAGAACTTCGGCGACACCGTGCAAGCCACGATCGAATCGTTCTTCCCCGGTTTCGGCGACCTCGTGCTTCATCGTGAAGTGGTGACACCGCTCGACATCGAGCGCGTCGTCGGCCTCACCGAAGGCAACATCTTCGCCGGCGAGTTCCTCGCGCCGCAGATGTACTTCTTCCGCCCGGCTCCGGGATGGAACCAGTACCGCACGCCGATCGACGGGTACTACCAGTGCGGTTCGGGAACGCATCCCGGCGGATGTGTCTCCGGCGGTCCGGGCAAGTTGGCCGCGCAGCAGATCGTGGGTGATCTCGCCCGGAAAGGCTGAGCGGTCGCACGTCGAAACGTCGCAGATCGGGCGTTCGCCACACACGAACAGCTGTGGCATCGCGACGCGGGTGCTGCGGTACGGTGCGTTCCATCGAACGGGGGTTGTGATGGCCGGCACCGAAGTGGTTGATACGAGCTCTGCCGGTGCCCCCAAGGCCGAACCCTTCCGGTTCTTCGACAACCGCGAGAAGTACCTCCTGTTCGTCATGACGACGAGCGAGAAGGCTGAGGTGGCGGCGCGCATCGGACGTGAGCTCGGCCACATCGTGCCGCGCCCGCCGGCCCTGCGTGTGTTCGACGCCGGCACCGGCAACGGGATGGTGCTGAGCCAAGTGCTGCGCGATCTTCACCGCCGGCTGCCCACCGTGCCCTTCTTCGTGGTCGGCAAGGAAGTCAGCATGGAGGACACACGGCTGACATTGGCGACACTGCCGGATCGGCTGGCCGAGCATCCGCAATCAGTCGTGGTGCTGACCAACATGTTCTACGCCGAGGCGCCGCACCTCTTCCCTCGGGCAGCCGAGTTCCAGGACAAGGTGCGGTGGATCGACGTGCCGTTGAAGGGATCGACGGCGCACGAGTTCTTCCAGCAGATCCACGAGCTCGACGATCATCTGACCCAGGGTTGGCAAACGGCGTCGAGCTCGAAGACCGGCAACCCGGTGTACGTCACGCCGTCGGTGATGGTGCTGTATCGAGATGATCATGCGTTCGCGCTCAACGAACTGATCCCGCGGCCGACGGGAGGTCCGCAACCGTTCGAGTACGACCTCGTGCTCGCGGCGCAGCCCTATCGCAGTCGCACGTCGGCCGAGACGAAAGTCAAGAACGTCCTGGCGCCCCTCGCCAAAGCGCTCGCGCCGGCGGGTCGACTGGTCGTCGTGCAGTCCACCGGTCACGATCCCGGGATGGAGATCATCCGCAAGATATGGCCGGACGAGGATCCGTTCGCGACACCGCGGCACTCGCTGATCAGAGAGCTCGACGCGCAGCTGAACACCGGCAGCGGGAGTGCAGCTCCGGCGTTCGGCTTCGAGGGGACCAGCGACGCGGCGTCGCTGTTCACCTACCATCTCCACGCGATGCCGAACGAAGTGTCCAATCGGATCAGCACATCGACGACTCTGGCGGCGTGGAACGCGGCGGTGTACGTCGCCCAGATCGAGGACGAGCGCACTGCGGATGTGCTGATGGAGGGCAAGTACCTGGAGGCGACCGCCGATGTCGTGCTCAAGCACGGCGGGCTCTGGTTTCAGGACGAGTCGTTCGTCGTGGTACGCCATGCGTCGTGAATCCGCAGGAACAGGTCGTCGCTCATCTCGGACAGCTCGGCGCGGATCACGAGATCGTTCCGTGCGATCCGGCGCTCGCTGACACCGCCGCGTTCTGCGAGGCGTACGGATACTCCCCGGACGACTCGGCCAACACGATCATCGTCGTCGGCAAGGGTGAGGTGCCGCGGCCGGTTGCGTGCGTCGTGCTCGCCTCGACGCGGCTCGACGTGAACGGTGTCGTTCGTCGCCGGCTCGAAGTGCGCAAGGCGTCGTTTGCCTCTGCCGACGAGACGATGCAGCTGACCGGAATGGAGATCGGCGGCGTGACGGCGTTCGCCTTGCCCGACGATCTGCCGATCTGGGTCGACGCAGCGGTGATGGCGCGCGATCGGATCATCCTGGGCGGGGGGAGCCGGTCGATCAAGGTGCTCACGCCGCCGACCACGTTGACGATGCTCGACAACGTGACCGTGATCGACGGGCTCGCCCGCGCCCGCGAATGAACGACGCCTCGATCTCGCTGCTCGTCACGGCAGACGACACGACGGGCGCGACCGAGGCCGGCGCAGCATGCGCTGACGCAGGTTGGATCGTCGATGTCGTGCCCGTCGGAACGCCGCTGCGTTTGCGGGAACCGCCGCCGAACTGCATCGTCGTCGATCTGAGATCGCGGCACGTGACCGCCGACGAAGCCCGGCTACGAATGGCCGCATCGACGACCGAACGCCAGCGCGTCCACAAGATCGACTCCACCCTTCGCGGCAACTGGTCGGCGGAGCTGTCGGTGCTCGCCGAATCGGGTCGCAGGATCGTCGTCGTCCCTTCGCACCCTCGCGTCGGGAGAACGTGTGAGGGCGGCGTCGTGTACGTGAACGGCGTCCCGCTCGCCGACAGCGACATCGGCAACGATCCACGGCTTCCGGTGAAGAGCAGTCGACCGCGCGACTCGCTCGCGGGCGTCGAGTTGGCGGGAGTCGTCGAATTGCAGGAGTGGATCGCGTCGCGCTCGTCGACGATTGCGATCGTCGACGCGACCACGCTCGACGACATCGCTCGCCTCGTCGAGGTTGCGCTCGCCACCCCCGACATCGTGCTCGCCGGCCCGGCTTCGGTCGTCGAGGTCGTCGCCCGGATGACCGCACCGCCGAACCGGTGTGCATCCGTACCTGTTCCGTGGCTACCGCGCCCGACGCTCGTCGTGTCCGCGAGCCTCCACCCGGCGAGCCGTGCGCAGGTCGCTGCGGTCGCGCGGGCCGGCATCGACGTGGTCACGTCGTCCGAGGTTCGCGAACGCGACCCGGCGTTCGTCGTGTTGGATGTCGCGGAGCGGGCGCACGAAGCCGTCGTCGCGTCGGACGCCCGCAGCGTGATCTTGGTCGGTGGCGACACCGCCGAGGCCTTCGTCGGTGACAGCGTCGTGCGTGTGTTCGGTTCGATCGACGTCGGTGTCAGTCTCGGAGAGAGCGAGATACGCGGCAGGCGGTTGCGCGTCGCGATGAAGCCCGGTGGCTACGGGTCGTCCAATACCCTGGTGGAACTGGTGAACGGATGACAGCGGTGCGAACTGAGACGGCGATGGCGATCACGATGGGCGACGCCTCGGGCGTCGGGCCAGAGATCGTTCTGCACCGGGCCGCGGACGGAGCCTTCGACGCCGAGCGAGTCGTCGTGTACGGCGACATCGCGGTGCTGCAGCACGGTGCCGAGATCCTCGGCCTCGACGTCGCGTTGGAGCCGATCTCACATCCCGACCAGTGGCGCGCCGGCGCGTTGCAGGTCGTCGACGCGGGCTTGCTGAGCGCAGCGGATCATCGCCCTGGCGAGATCGACTTGGCGTCCGGCGCAGCGGCGCGGGCATACGTGCTCGCCGCGACGACACATGCTCTGGCGGGCGCTGTCGCCGGCATCGTGACGATGCCGATGAACAAGGAGGCGACGCAGCTGTCCGATCCAGCGTTCGTCGGCCACACGGAACTGATCGCAGCGGCCTGCGGCGTCCAGCGGTTCACGATGATGCTGACCGCCGGCGACCTCGCGGTCACTCACGTCAGCACCCATGTGTCGTTGCAGGAAGCGATCCATCGCGTCACGACCGCCCGGGTCCGCGAGGTGATCGATCTGACGTACGAGACGTTGCACCGCTTCATGGATGCGCCGCGCATCGCGGTGTGTGGCGTCAATCCGCACGCCGGCGAGCACGGCTTGTTCGGGTCGGAGGACGAGGAGCAGATCGTTCCCGCGATTGCAGCGGCCCGGGCGGACGGCATCGATGCCACCGGCCCGCATCCGGCGGACACCGTCTTCCATCAAGCGATCCAT
>DASWRR010000522.1:0-7923 GCA_036403055.1 Ilumatobacteraceae bacterium
GACCACGGGCTCCGGCGCGGCTCGCACGAAGAAGCGGACGTCGTCGCCGCGGCGGCGTCGCGGTTCGGCGCCGAGTTTCGCGCTGAGACCATCGAGGTGTCGCCGGGTCCCAATCTCGAGGCCCGCGCTCGTGAAGCGCGATACGCGGTGCTTCCGACCGACGTGATGACCGGCCACACGGCCGACGACCAGGCCGAGACCGTCCTGATCAACCTGATGCGCGGTGCGTCCACGACGGGCCTCGCGGCGATGCGACCGGGGACCACTCGACCGATCCTTGGCCTACGACGAGAGAGCACTGTTCGCTTCTGCCGCGCGCAGGCGATCGATGTGATCGACGATCCGAGCAACTTCGATCCAGCGTTCCTTCGCAATCGCATCCGTCACGAACTACTGCCGCTGATGAACGAGATCGCCGCTCGCGACCTCGTTCCGGTGCTGACGCGCCAGGCCAACATCTTGCGCGATGACAGCGACATGCTCGACGAACTGGCGCTCGCGATCGACCCACTCGACGCCAAGGCCTTGGCGGCCGCGCCGGTGCCGCTGGCGAGGCGGGCAGTCCGCCGATGGCTGACGACGGATCATCCGCCCGACGCAGCGACGGTCGAACGTGTGCTCCGCGTCGCCGGCGGGCACGCCTCGGGCTGCGATGTCGGCTCAGGGCGCCGGGTCGAGCGCTCTCACCAACGATTACGGCTGCTCGGCGATCCATCGACGACACCGACCCGATAGCCTCGCACTTCGGATGTTCGCGCTCGACGAAGGAAACTGACAATGCCACCGCGGCTTCGGGGCAAATGGGCGCTGGGGATCACCCCCCGCAACTTCACCTGGATCATGAAAGACAAGCTCGCGGTGTGCGAGCGACCCGGTGGATATGGCGACAACCATCGCCGCGTCCGGCGCCAGGAGGAGATCATCTGGCTGCGGGAGAACGGTTTCGGGTGTCTCATCAGCATCATTCCGGCGCCGCACAACCTGCACAACTACGACGAGCTCGCCCTTCCGTACCTGCATCGGCCGTTCACGGGTGTCGACGATCTCGGCCAGTGGCTGCGCAGCTTCTACGTCGAGCTCGCCTCGCTGCTCGAAGGCAGCACGAAGGTCATCGTCCACAACGAACCGGTCGACGATCGGTTGATCGGCATCATGGGTGGTTACATCCGCTGGAGCGGGTTGGTCGACGACCCGTCGCAGGCGATCGCGATCACCGAACGCATCGCCGGACGCCAGCTGGACCCGTTCGCCCGTGAAGTGATCCTGATGGTGCACCAGCTCCGTTAGCGCTTCCGCGGTGCCACGTATGCTGGCCCGCATGAGCGACAATCCCGCCAGCTGGCACGCCGACCCCATGGGGCGTCATCAACTGCGTTACTGGGACGGCAAGATGTGGACCGATCATGTCAGCGACAACGGCGTGCAGTCGACCGACCCACTGCAGCCACGGGGGCTCGACAGAGTCGATTCGGCGTTGACCGTCGGCAACGAGGGCGACCCGGCGAAGATCCACGCGCAGCTCCACGGCGAGTCGAAGTACCGCAGTGCAAAGGTCGGCGAGGCCGCGTTCGTCGGCGGCGGCACGATCTTCACGGAGCCGATCCTCGTCGTCAATCAGAAGGCGAAGCTCATCGAGTTGAACAACCAGTACAGCGTCTACGACCAGAACGGGCAACAGATCGCGTCGGTCAACGAGATCGGGCAGAGTGCCGCGAAGAAAGCGGTGCGATTGCTCACGAGCTTCGATCAGTTCATGACGCACCGACTCGAGATCGCCGACTCTGCTGGGCGGGTGCTGATGCGGATCACGCGGCCCGCGAAGTTGATGAAGAGCACGGTGATCGTCAGCGACGGCAACGATCAGGAGATCGGGCGCATCGTGCAGGACAACGTCTTCGGCAAGATCCACTTCACGTTGCAGGCAGGCGGGCACACGTACGGCGCGATCAAGGCGGAGAACTGGCGGGCGTGGAACTTCAGCGTCGAAGACCACACCGGCGTGGAGATGGCGCGCATCACGAAGACGTTCGAGGGCCTGGCGAAGACGATGTTCACGACGGCCGACAACTACGTCGTGCAGATCCACACGCAGATCGCCCAGCCGTTGAACTCGTTGGTCGTCGCTGCGGCATTGTCGGTCGACACCGCGTTGAAGCAGGACTCGCGCGGGCTCGGCTGAACGACTGTTCAGCTATCGGCGAGGACGAACTGCGGCGACCGGCGGATCAGACTCACGTCGCGGAGGCGCCGGAGGCACATATGGCGGCAAGGTCGTCGTAGGAGCCGTCACGGCGGGCACCGTCGGCGCCGGCACCGTCGGTCCTGGCACGGTGGGGCCAGTGATCGTGGCGGGGGCGGCTGTCGTCGGCACGGTCAGCCCCGGGGCGCTCGTCGGTGCGCCGACCGGAATGCCGTTCGGCTGCGGCGGCACTGCGGTGGTCTTGCAGCCGTCGACGGCTCTCACCACGGGTGTCGGATTCACGGATGGGCCTCCGCCAGGGTGCACCTCGAAGTGCAGATGGGGAATCGGCGCGTCGCCGGTCATGCCGACCTGCCCGATGATCTGTCCCGCAGCGACGGCCGAGCCGACGGTCAAGCCGGGCGCGAACGCGCTGAGGTGGGCGTAGAAGAAGTACGTGCCGTCACCTGTCGTCAGCCGCCAGCCGTTCCCGGAGAGCGAGCCAGGGACGTCGAGATAGCGCTTGGTGAGCGTGCCGGCCTTCACCGCGTACAGCCACTGGCCGGCCTTGGCGATGATGTCGACGCCCTCGTGGACGCGGCCTCCGCTCCGCGGTGCGCCGTACGTGTCCGAGAACGCACACAGCCCCTGCACCGGAAACACATCGAGCACGACGCCCGAAGGTGTCACTGGCTTGGCAGGCGCCTGCGTGGTCGGCGCCTGGACTGCGACGGTCGTCGCCGTTGTCGTGACGACCGGTCCTGCGCTCGCTGGCAGGCAGACAGTCTGTCCGGGGTGGATGGCCGTCGCGGTATTGGCTGCGTTCGCGTTCAGCAGCGCGGTCATGGAGACCTTCGATCGAGTCGCGATCCGGCTCCACGAGTCGCCGCTCACGACCGAATACGTCGGCCCTGAGCAGGCAACGCTCGACGTCGCGACGGCGTCCGCAATCTGCGTCACCGGGACGATGCCGATGAGGAAGATCGTGATGGCGAAGATCCAACGGGTGCGAGTCGACGCTGTACGCGCCCGCGCCCCGTCGTGTTCGTCGGATACTCGGTGCATCCGCTCCTCCCTTCGCTCCAAGAGACCTATCGGCACACCCGGCAACCCCCTTGAGCACCGTCGCAGCCGGTAGCGTGCTCGACATGCGCGGGCAACGTGTGCTCGTCAGCGGGATGGGTGGAGAGCTCGGGTCGCTCGTCGCGTCTCGGCTCGAGGCCGAATCGTGGGTCGGTTCGATCCTCGGGATCGACGTCGACCCGCCACGGCGGCGGCTTCGACGCAGTGAGTTCCACCTCATCGATCCGGCGGATCGCGAGCGGATCGTCGATGTCGTGACGGCGTTCGATCCCCACGTTCTCGTGCACCTGGCAGTGTGGGAGCCCGATGCTCGCGCCGGAACGACGCTCGCGAAGCGCTTGACGCGCGAAGCTGCGACCTCGATCGTCGGCGCGGCGGCAGAGTGTCCGTCACTCGAGGCGATCGTCGTTCGGAGTGGCATCGAGATCTACGGGCGCGGACGTGGCTCGTTGACGCGGCCCGACGAGGACGCGCCGATCAGGCCGACGAGTGAGTACGGTCGGATGGTGGCGGACATCGAGGCCACCGCGAACACCGTCGGCGCTCGCGTCGGCGTTGCGGTCAGCGCGCTGCGGCTCGCACCGGTGCTGGGCCCACACGTGCCGAGCCCGCTCGGTCGCATCCTCCGCCAATCAGTCGTACCCTTCAGCCTCCTCGCGGACAGCCCGTTCACGGTGATCCTCGACTCCGACGCCGCGAATGCGTTCGTTGCGGCAGCCGCACAACAACTCGTCGGCCCGCTCAACGTCGTCGCACCGGGCGCGATCACGACGATGCAGGCGATCAGACGGGGTCGGCGGCTGCCGTTGCCGTTGGTCGGCCCGGAGTGGCGGTTCATCCGCCAGGTCAGCTTCATGCTCGGCGCACCGATGCCAGAACACGTGATGGAGCTGATCCATCGAGGCAGGTTGGCGGACGGACGCAGGCTGATGTCGACGCTCGGTGTCGCACCGCACGTCACGACGCACGACGTCATCGATCGCCTGTTCGAATGGGAAGCGATCGTGCGAATCGCGCCGAGAACGGCAGCGTGATGGACGAGCCGGTCATCCGCTTGCCGCGGTCGTGGTATCCCGCCGATTCGGTCGATGAATGGGGTCGCGACGCTCACCTGATCGAGGTCCTGACACCGGCCGCGAGGTTGCGTTGGAACGTCACCGTCGGCGGTGCCGAGCACTTGCCGCGACACCGCGGGGCGTTGCTCGTGACCAACTCGAGGTACTTGTCGCTGAGCGCCATCTACACGGCGTGGGCGCTCAGCCAGGCGACCGGTCGGCCGGTGCGGTTCGGCGGACGGGCGGAGATCGCACCGCTCGGTCCTGTCATGCAACGGCTCGGCGGCTTGCTCGACAAGCCGGAGGAGATCAGTGGTGCGCTGCGCGCCGGCGAGCTCGTCGTGGTCGCCGCGAAGAGCACTCGCGATCCGCGACACGCGGGCCCCGTCGACCCAGCGTTGATCGCGACGGCCGTGACGACTGCGACGGCGGTACACCCCGTTGCGTCGATGAGCACACCGTTCGGGCGCGCTGCGCGAGTACAGGTCGGCCCGGCGATTCGACCGCGTCGACAGCGTCGAGGGCCGCTCGCCGAGATCGAGCTCGCCGAACAGGTACAAGTGACGATTCAACGGCTCATCGACGGGCTCGGCGGCCTGCGCACGGGTATCGCTCCGATCGACTGGCTGGCGGAGGGCTGATGGCGTTCGCCAGGGCTACCGACGGAACGAGAATCCACTACGAGGCGTTCGGCCGTCGCGACCGGCCGGTGATCCTGATGATCCAAGGCCTCGGCGCGGACAAGCACGGCTGGGACATGCAGAGGTTCATGCTCGCTCGCCGCTATCGGGTGATCGCGTTCGACAATCGCGGTGCGGGTCGCAGCGACAAGCCGTTCGGGCAGTACTCGATGGAACAGATGGCCGACGATGCCGTCGCCGTGCTCGACGACCAAGGCGTCGCCACGGCACATGTCGTCGGCGCGTCGATGGGCGGAGGCATCAGCCAGATGATGTGTCTTCGTCACCCGACGCGGGTCGCGTCGCTGACGTTGGCCTGCACAGCTTGCAGGAACCATCCATGGCGCCGCGAGTTGTTGGAGCGGTGGATGAACACCGCGCAAGAACGTGGCATGGGCGCGATGACCAACGAGGCGGCGCGCTGGGTGATGGCACCCCGATCTTTCCGCCGGCTCGTGCCGGCGTTCGGTTGGCTCGGACCGCTCGCGATGGGGCGCCCGGCACACTCGTTCGTCGCCCAGGTACGCGCGATCCTCGCGGCGGACGACGGACTCCGCGACGAGTTGTCGAGGGTCCATGTCCCGACGCTCGTCGTCGTCGGCAATCAAGACATCCTGACGCCGCGCGGCGACAGCGAGGAGATCGCCGATCGCATCCCCGGCGCCGAGCTCGTCGTGATCTCCGGTGCGGCGCACGGGTTGATGGTCGAGCACGCCAGCACCTTCAACAAGATCCTCAACGAGTTCCTTCATCGAGTGACACAGCCCGAGGCCGTCTCGGCGACGACTGCGTAGATGATCGAGCACGACGCGGCACTTCGGGCGCTGCTCGTCGCCAACTTGGCGCGGCATCCCGTGCTCGAGATCCCGGCAGACGATCGCCGGCGTGCGGCCGTCGCAATCGTGGTCGTCGACAGCGACATCACGATGGATCGGTCACCGGTTCCTGCCGAGGAAGTCGACATGACCGCGGTCCCCGGCGACACCGCCGGATTCGACGGCCGGATACACGGCGTCGCCGGTGGCGCGGCGTTCTTGTTGTGCCGTCGCGCTGCGGTCATGAATCGTCACGCCGGACAGTGGGCGCTGCCGGGTGGCAAGATCGACGCCGGCGAGACGGTCGAGGCCGCCGCACTGCGCGAGGTCGACGAAGAGTTGGGTGTCTCCGTCGACGCCTCGCAGATACTCGGCCGCCTCGACGACTACCCGACGAGGTCCGGCTTCGTGATCACCCCGATCGTGGTGTGGCTGGCAGGTGAGGTCGAGCTGACCCCCGATCCCCGAGAAGTTGCACACGTGCTTCGCGTCGGGCTGGATGAACTGTGCCGCACCGACTCACCCCGATTCGTCACCATTCCGGAGAGCGACCGACCGGTCGTGCAACTACCGATCGGCAACGATCTGCTGCACGCCCCGACCGGCGCGATGCTGTTGCAGTTCCGTTGGGTTGCGATCGAGGGACGCGCCGGCGCTCGAGTCGACGATCTCGAGCAGCCCGTCTTCGCCTGGCGCTAGTCGCGGCCGGTGTGGCCGAACCCGCCACCGCGATCCACACCATCGAGCGACTCGACGACGAGCCACTCGACGTCCTCGACACGTTGGATCACCAGTTGGGCGACGCGGTCGCCGCGGCTTACCACGAAGTCGTGCCGAGGATCGGTGTTCAACAGGATGACCTTGACCTCGCCGCGATACCCGGAGTCGATCAGCCCAGGCGCGTTCGCGACGGTGAGCCCGTGCGTCAGCGCGTTGCCACTGCGTGGCAGCACGAACCCCGCGAAACCCGACGGGATCGCGATCGAGATCCCGGTCGGCATCAACAACCTGCCGCCACCGGCGGCCACGACGCCGTCCGCGCGAGCTCGCAGATCCAGCCCCGCGTCACCCGGGTGCGCGTACGCGGGCAGTGGCAGATCCGGATCGAGTCGAACGATGTGGACGGGCAACACAGTCGTCGACTCTGCCACACCGAGGTGAGTGCTGAGTACGCTCCGAGCGATGGAGTCGTCAGCGCGCCCTCCGAGCGTCGACGCGTTGGCTCGCGCGATGAGCGGCAGCGGATTGCCGCACGCGGTGCTGGTCGAGCTTGCCCGACAAGCGATCGCCGAAGGACCGTCGAGCTACGCGCGCGCTGCCGCAATCGGGCGCGCTGATCTGTTCGCCCACTCCTTGCTCGGCCCTGTCATCAACGCGACAGGCGTGTTGTTGCACACGAACCTCGGCCGTGCACCATTGGCGCTCGACCATCCGCCGACGGCGGTCAACATCGAGTTCGATCTTGCGACGGGCGAGCGCGGTTCACGCCAGGACGCGGTCGGGACGTTGCTGGCGATGTTGTCCGGCGCCGAGTCTGCGATCGTCGTCAACAACAACGCCGCGGCGGTCATGCTCGCGCTCGCGGCGATCGCCAGCGGGCGCGAGGTCGTGGTCAGCCGTGGCGAGAGCGTCGAGATCGGTGGAGCGTTCCGCATACCCGATGTCATCGAGCAATCCGGCGCGAAGTTGATCGACGTCGGGACCACGAACCGAACACGGGTCGCCGACTATCGCAAGGCGATCGGTCGCAAGCAGGCCGATGTCGCCGCGGTGTTGAAGGTCCACCCGAGCAACTACCGCGTCGACGGTTTCGTCGAGTCCGCGACGATCGCAGATCTCGCGACGCTCGGGATTCCGTTGATCGCCGACATCGGCAGCGGGCTCATCGACGCCAACTGTCCATGGCTCGCAGGCCCTCCCCCGAGTTGGCTGCACGGCGAGCCCGCAGCACGGCAGTGTCTCGACGACGGCGCGTCGTTGGTGACGTTCAGCGGCGACAAGTTGTTCGGTGGTCCGCAGGCTGGAGTGATCGCCGGTCGCGCCGATCTCGTCGCCGACTGCGCCCGTCATCCGCTGATGCGTGCGTTGCGACCGGGCGCTCACGTGATGAC